>NZ_JBSPTO010000020.1:0-111009 GCF_053850215.1 Mesorhizobium sp. f-mel | reverse complement strand
AGGACATCGAATCTGATTTGCGCAAACTTGGGAATCCAGATTCAGTCAAAAGGCGAAGCGCTCTAGAAGGCATGGCTCCTACCCCACCCACTTCTCGTAGTCGGACACGAGCAGGTGCAGCGGCGCGACATCCTCGTCGATGTCCGCGAAGCGGCCGATCGGTTCGCGGAAGACATTGTCGGTGAGATCGTCATTGACGGTCGAGACCTCGCCGATCAGCACGTCCTTGCCTTCGGCCCAGAAGGCGTGCCAGACACCCGGAAGAAGCGTGACGCTCTGGCCCGGGTCGAGCTTCAGCAGCCCGCCCGCAGGCAGCCTGTGGATGGTTCCGTCGACAGGCACCGATACCTCGGCCTTCGGATCAATGCCGCCATCGCGATCGTGCATGAACAGTTCCAGCACAAGCTTGCCGCCGCCACGATTGATGATGTCCTCGGCCTTGATGTTGTGGCGGTGCATCGGCGACAGCTGATCCTTGCGCGAGATCATGATCTTCTCGGCATAGAGCATGCCCATGCCCTTCTTCATGTCCTCGTAGCGACCGTTGCGGACAGTGAACAGGAAGAGGCCGAGATCGCTGAACTTGCCCTGGCCGTAATCGGTGATGTCCCAGCCAAGCCGGGACGAGAAGATGGCCGACGAATCCTGCCGGCGCGCCTTCATCTCTTCGGGTGACCAATAGGCGAAGGGCGGCATTATGTAGCCGAACGAGCGAATGAAGGTGTCGGCATCTCGGATGATGTCGTTGATAGCGGAGCGTTTCATGATCGTGGTTCCTTCCAGTCGGCCTAGGCGATCTCCAAACCGAATAGCCGAACGCCGATCCGGTGTCGACGTAAACTGCATGAGCTGGCCTCATGACATCCGGTTCGATCGAGGTCATAACGGCAACCAGTTTCCTGATGGTGGCATTCCATGCTGAGCATAGAAGATCTCGATACGCCGGCGATCCTGATCGATGTCGATCGCGCCGAAGCCAACATCGCGCGGGCGCAGGCCCATGCCGATCGCCACGGTCTGAAGCTCAGGCCGCACATCAAGACCCACAAACTGCCTTACTGGGCAAAGAAGCAGATCGCAGCGGGTGCGGTCGGCATCACCTGCCAGAAGATCGGTGAAGCCGAGGTGATGGCCGATTCCGGCCTCACCGACATTTTTCTCCCTTATAACATTCTGGGCAAGGGCAAGCTGGAGCGCCTCAAGGCGCTGCACGGTCGTGTGACGCTGTCGGTGACATCAGACAGCCTGGAAACACTTGCGGGTCTCGCCGCCACCTTCACCGATCCAGGCCAGCCGCTACAGGTGCTGGTGGAATGCGACACCGGCATGGGCCGCTGCGGCGTCCAGTCGGCCAGCGAGGCGGTCGCATTGGCCAGGGAGATCGACAAGGCCAAGGGGCTCGCCTTCGGCGGGCTGATGACCTATCCGGCGGCAGGCCGCGCTGCCGAGGCCGAGACGTGGCTCGCCGGCGCGCGCCAAGCGCTCGCCGCATGCGGCTTTGGCTGCGAACGCATCTCCAGCGGCGGCACGCCGGATATGTGGCGCTCAAGCGAGGCTTCCGTCGTTACCGAGTACCGCCCCGGCACCTACATCTATCTCGACCGCTACCAGGTCGCCAAAGGCGTCGGCAGTCTCGACGACTGCGCGCTGACGGTGCTGTCGACGGTGGTCAGCCACCCGACGCCGACACGGGCCATCCTCGATGCCGGCAGCAAGGCCTTGTCCAGCGATACGCTGGGGCTGCCTGATTTCGGCGAATTGCTGGGTCTTCCGGGCGCTACCGTCACCGGCCTCAGCGAAGAGCACGGCACGGTGACGCTTATGGACGGCGCCGGCCTCAACATCGGCGAGCGCGTCCGCGTCGTGCCCGACCATTGCTGCGTCGTCACCAATCTGTTCGACGAGGTGCATTTGATCGAAGGCGAAAAAGTGCTGGAAACGCTGCCGGTGGCGGCGCGCGGCCGCATGGGCTGACCCCGTCACCCGAGTTTCCTTACCGGACCGAAGTTCGGATATCAGGCCCGGACCGAAGATCGGATATTAGGCTGACTGCCGTTCGGCCTGCTTCGCCGCGATACGTCGCATCGAGATGACGCGGCGACGGCGGATTTCCGTGCGCATCGCCATCAGATGCAACGCGAAGAACAGCACGGTAAAGCCTAGAGCCATCACCAGCAACGGCCTCAGCATAGAGGGGTCAATGGTCGAGCCACCCATGCGGAACACCGAAGCCGGCTGATGCAGCGTGTTCCACCAGTCGACCGAGAACTTGATGATCGGGATGTTTATGAAGCCGACCAGGGTGATGATTGCGGCGGCCCAGGCGGCGCGCGCCGCATCGTCGAGTGCCCGCGTCAGCGCGATGATGCCGAGATACATCAGAAACAGCACGAACACCGAGGTCAGCCGCGCGTCCCACACCCACCAGGTGCCCCACATCGGCTTGCCCCAGATCGAGCCGGTGATCAGCGCGAGTGCTGTAAAGACGGCGCCGATGGGTGCCGCCGATTTCAGCGCGACATCGGCCAGCGGATGGCGCCATACCAGCGTGCCCAACGCGAAAACCGCCATCAGTGTGAAACACATCATGGCCAGCCAGGCGAAGGGCACATGGATATACATGATGCGCACGGTGATGCCTTGCTGGAAATCCTCCGGCGCAGCGAAGCTCATATAGAGCCCGGCGGCCAAGATGAGTGCGGCGATGGTCGCCAGCCACGGCACCACCTTGTCGGCCAACCAGACAAACCGCGTCGGGTTGGCGAAATCCATCCAGCCGCTGAGGCGTGAAGTCAGGTCACTCATACGGCTTTACATAAACCGGCGACGCTTTTGGGGCAATCGAGTGGTGGTGTCGCAGGCTGCCTTCCCTTCTCCCATAGGACAGGTGAGAAGGGAAGGCAGCCTGGCCGCTCAGGCGGCCTCGTCCGTGATGGTGCGGCTGAGGCGGCGGACTTCCTCGTCGTTGAGCAGGCCGCCGGCGCGCAGCAGGCTGGCGAAGCGGCCATTGCGCATCGACAATTCGGCGAAGCCACCCATTTCGACCACCTTGCCCTTGTCCATGAACACAACCAGATCGGCATCTCGAACGGTGGTCAAGCGGTGGGCGATGATGAAGGTAGTGCGGCCGCGCCGCAATTCGTCGATCGCTTCCTTGACGCGGTCTTCCGTCTCGACATCGAGCGCGCTGGTCGCTTCGTCGAGCACCAGGATGGGCGAATCCTTCAGCACGGCGCGCGCGATCGCGATACGCTGGCGCTCGCCGCCCGAAAGCTGTCCCCCGCGTTCGCCGACGACCGTGTCGTAGCCGTTGCTCTTCGATAGGATGAAATCCTGCGCAGCAGCGGCATTGGCGGCAGCGTGGACCTCATCATAGGTCGCCTCGGCGCGCCCGACGCGGATATTGTCCTCGATCGAGCGGTTGAGCAGGCCCGCATCCTGGAACACGGTGGCGATCGAGTGGCGCAGCGACTTGCGGGTCACCGTACGGGTATCGATGCCATCGATCAGAATCCGGCCGCTGGACGGCGCAAAGACGCGCTGCAAAAGATTGATGAGCGTGGTCTTGCCCGCGCCCGTCGGACCGACGACGGCGACGGTCTGGCCGGCATGGACCTCGAACGACACGTCGTTCACGCCCTGCCCCGAATTGGCGAATTCGAAGCTGACGTTTTCAAAACGCACATGACCAGTGACGTTGCCGAGGTCACGCAACCCGTCCGGCTCGGCGGCGTCGGCCGCGGAGTCCTCGAGGCGGTAAAATTCCTCAAGCTTGGCCCTGGCTTCCGAAATCTGGTTGGCGAAGGCCGACATCTGGTCGAGCCGGGCGATCAGCAGCGTTGCAAAGCCGGTAAAGGCGATGACGTCACCGATACGCAATTGGCCATGCATGACCAGATAGGAGCCGATCAACAGCACGACCATCATCGAAATGGTGGACGACAGGCGGTGCAGGGCGTTGGCCAATGCCCACCAGTCGAGCACCGGATATTGGGCATCAAGCAGATTCTTGACATAACGCTTCAAGGCGTCGGTCTCGTGGCCGATTCGATTGTAGCTCTGCAGCACGGCGACGTTGCTGACCGAGTCGCTCACATGCGCGAACACCTGGTGAAAATGCCGCTCCACGGACGCTTGGCCTTCCCTGGTACGACGCATCACCAGCCGCCCGATTCCGACATAGAGTGCGCCCAGCGCCAGCAGGACCATCGACATGCGAATATCCATGCTGAGCGCCGTCGGCACCAGCAGAACCAGTGCGACGACAGTGGACAAATGCTGCCTCATGAACTCGAGCCAGAGGCTGAACAGGGTCTCGACCGCGCGCAGAAGCGTATGCAGAGAATTGGATGTGCCGCGCTGATGATGCCAAGCAAGTGGCATGGTGATCACGCGCTCGAATGACTGGCAAAGCACCTCGCTGCGTCGTGCATGGGCAAAGCGGTCAGCGCCGCGCGCCACCAGAACGAAGGCGACGACGTTGAAGACCCCTATACCGGCCCATACGGCGAGCGTCGAAAAGACCGAGCCGCCGTCCGAAATAGCATCGATCACCCGTCCGAACATGATCGGCTCAAGGATGGCGATAATGGCCAGCGCGACATTCGCCCCGCAGATAAACGCTACGCGTTTTCTGTCGGCAGCGAGATAACCAAGCGCTCTCCAGTAGATCTGCAGAAGGGACACTTCAGCTACTCCGGCAAATTGTTATTGTGCACTGCATCATTTTCTACACGTACCCGTTGACGTGTCGCGAAACAATGCTCGTGTACCCCTTCAGTTCCCAATTCGCGAACAAAAGATGGCGACGCTGCGAAATCTGTCGTGATCACCTAACGGTTTGAGAAAAAAGGTAAAATGTCAGCCCTGCGGCAAAATCGTGGCAGGCTGCAAGCACTGCCGCAATTTTAATCAGCAACTGGTCATGTACGAATCCCTAAAGGCTGCACCGGCTTTTGGGAAAGCTCATGCGCAATAGAATTTCCAGAGCAACCTTAAACAACGCGCATCCCCAAGACGTCCAAAAACGCCAAAATCCTTGGAACTACGCCGGTATCCTGACGACCACCTCGGCCTTGTCGCCGGCTTTCGGTTCGAAAGACGAAGCCTTCGTCTTTTTACCATCTACCTCTAACGAGATGGCTTTGACCTTGGCGTCGCGGACAACGCGAACCCTGAGTTCGGCCCCCAGCACCTTGAGCGTTGCTGTATAACCATTCCAATGGCTGGGGAGTTTCGGCCTGAACCGAATGCGCTCGCCCCTGCGCTCAATGCCGAGGATGCCCTCGACCGCCGCGCGATAAAGCCAGCCGGCCGAGCCGGTGTACCAGGTCCAGCCACCGCGGCCGCCCTTGCCTTGCCCGGCGTAGACGTCGGCCGCGACGACATAAGGCTCGACGCGGTAGTGCTCGGCAGCGGCCTTGTCGAGCGCGTGGTTGACCGGGTTGAGCATCGAGAGACAGCGGTAGGCGTCGTCGGTGCGCCCCATTTCGGCGAGCGCAATGACGAACCATGTCGCCGCGTGGGTGTACTGGCCGCCGTTTTCACGGACACCCGGCGGGTAGCTCTTGATGTAGCCTGGATTCTGTTCCGTCCTGGAGAAGGGCGGGGTGAAAAGCTTGACGATCTTGAGCTCGTCGTCGACGAGCATTTTCATCGCCTGCTGCATCGCCGTCGTCGACCGCGCCGGATCGCCCTCGCCCGACAGCACGCTCCACGACTGGGCAATCGAGTCGATCTTGCACTCCTGCGAACCGCGCGACCCCAGTGGCGTGCCGTCGTCGAAGCTGCCGCGACGATACCATTCACCATCCCAGGCCGTGCTTTCCAGCGCCCGCTTCAGCACGTCAGCGTGTTTTGTCCAGGCTTGCGCGCGCTTGGTATCGCCTTCCGCCTTGGCGACAGGTGCAAAGTCGCCCAGCGTCTTCAGCAGGAACCAGCCCAGCCAGACGCTCTCGCCCTTACCGTGCTCGCCGACACGGTTCATGCCGTCGTTCCAGTCGCCACCGAGGATCAGCGGCAGTCCGGCGGGGCTACTGCGCTTGATCGCAAGGTCAAGTGCGCGTGCGCAATGATCATAGAGTGAAGCGGTCTTCTTCGAGATTTCCGGGGTGAAGAAGGCGTCGTGCTCGCCTTCTTCCAGAGGCGGCCCGTCGATGAAGGGCAGTTGTTCCCTGAGGATCGCGGTATCGCCGGTCACCTGCAAGTAGTGTGACGTGGCGTGGGCGAGCCAGACCACGTCGTCGGAAATCATGGTGCGGACGCCTGCCTCGGTGCGCGGCAGCCACCAGTGCTGCACGTCACCTTCGGGGAATTGCCGCCGCGCCGCGTTGAGGATCTGGTCGCGCGCCAATTTCGGATCATGGACAAGCAGAGCCAGCGTGTCCTGCAACTGATCGCGGAAGCCAAAAGCGCCGCTCGCCTGGTAAAACGCGGAGCGGGCGCGGATGCGGCAGGCAAGGCTCTGATAGGGCAGCCAGTGGTTGACCATGGCGTTGAGCGCCTTGTCCGGCGTCTCGACCTGGATGGTGTCGAGAAACCCCCGCCAGGTGCGTTCGTTGTCAGCCAGCCGCTGATCGAAATCCTTGCTGCTATGATGCTGTACCAGCGCGCTGGCTTCCTCGGCAGAGGCTGCATCGCCGAGCAGCCAGAGCAGCGTCACGTCGCCGCCGGCAGGGATGTCGATGTCGCGTGCAATTGCAGCACAAGGATCATCGCCGGCCTCGACGCGGCCCGACAGGCTGGCGCCGCTGAGCACGGCATGCGGAAGTTCGCTGGTGCCGTGCCGGCCGATGAACTCGCCGCGGTCGGCCGTCACAGAATGTGCCGCGCTGTCGGTGGCCAGGAAGGCGACCCGGTCGCTGAAGTCGAGCCCGTACGGATTTTGCGCCAGCAACGCGCCCGTCACAGCATCCCTGGACGGAACGATGGTCGCCGCCGTGCGCGAACGATGGCTGCCAAGAACCCATTCCGCATAGGCATAAACGCGCAGGCGCGCCGGCACCGAACCCGAATTCTGGATGCGCAATCGGGAGATTTTCACCGGATCGACAGGATCCACCACATGGGTCAGGTCCATCGACAGCGGTCCGCGCTTCGAACGGAAGGTCGAAAAACCCTGTCCGTGCCATGTTTCGTAGGTCATGGCGGGATCGCGCACCACTGCGGCCAGCGGCGAGAACGCCCGGCCGTTGGCGTGATCGTAGATATAGATGCCCTCGCCGGGCCGGTTGGTGACCGGGTCGTTCGCCCACGGCGTCAATTGATAGTCGCGGCTGTTTCGGCTCCAGGTGAAGGCAGAGCCTTCAGCCGAAACATGGAAACCGAACGAGGCGTTGGAGACGACGTTGATCCAGGGTTGCGGCGTCGTACGCCGGCCAGCAAGGCGCACGACATAGTGGCGTCCGTCGCCCTCGAAGCCGCCAAAACCGTTCCACTGGTTGAGCCCGCTGCCGTCGGCACTGCCTTCGATCGAGGCCTGGGCAGCCCATGCCTGCGGCGCCGGCGGAGACGGTTCGCGAAGCGCTGCTGCACCTGCCGGCTGCAAAGCGTCCCGTGCTTGCAGCGCAGCGGCCTCGGCGCGCTCGATCTGATCGAAGATGGTGCCGTTTCGCGTGTGCAGGGCGACGCGGGCGACGGCGAGCAGCGTCTTGTAGGTCGTTTCGTCCATGAGATCGCGGCGCACGGCGAAGATGTGCTGGCGGGGTCCGAGCTCCTTGCCGCGCAGACGGCTGTTTTCGCACAGCGTCTCGACTGCCCGTTGCAGATCCTGCACGTAGGATGAAGCCTGCTCGTTGACCACGACAAAATCGATCATCATGCCGCGGGCGCGCATATATTCCTGGAAGCGGAGCGCCTGGGCAACGATTTCGAGATCGGCGACATCGCCGATCCTGACCAGGAAAATCGGAAAGTCGCCGGATATGCTGGTCGGCCACAGACTGGACTGCTTACCGAGCCCGGAGGCGATCGATTCGGCCGGAAGGCGCAGGAACGGATCAGGATAGATCAGATAACGCGCCAGATTCTGCACATTGGCGGCATCGGCAAGGCTGAGGCCGAGATGACGGGTCTGCACCTGCGAGCGGGTCCAGGCGAGCATCGCCTGACGGGCGAAGGCTTCCGGATGATCGAGCCGCGCAATGACATCTTCGAGTTCGGCACGGTCGGCGCCGACGGCAGTCCAGAAGGTCAGCGATATCTTCTTGTTGGCCGGCACGCGCACCTGTCGGCGAAGTGCTGCGACCGGATCCAGCGTGAAGCCGGAATGGCCGCCAAGCTTGGCGCCGGGATCGAAGGCGGCGGCCTCGGTTATGGTGCGGCCGCGGCCGATAAAGGCGCGCCGGTCGGTTTCGGCCTCGGCGTCGCGCGTCGACCCAGACGGGTCGGTGACGAAGTGCACCATGGTGACATCAGGCTCGTCCGTTTCCCGCTTGCGTCTTGTGGCGAAGATCGCCCCGTTATTCGCAGCGATTTCGGTTTCCACGAACATTTTCGAGAAGGCCGGATGCGCGTTGTCGGATGCGTCGGAGCCCAGCACCAGTTCGGCAAAGGAGGTCACTTCGATATGCCGATCGACCGGGCCGTCATTGTAGAGCGTCACCCGCCGGCCTTCGCCGTTTCCTTCCGAGATGACGATGCATTCGACCTCCGAACGCAGTGATCCCACCGACTTGATGAAGCTCGCCTTGTCGTCGGAGAACAGCGTCTGCACTTCTTCGTCGGTGGCACGCTTCGGCTCGGCGGTGGCCGACCACCAGTCGCCGGTGCCGGCGTCGCGCAGGAAGATATAGGAGCCAAGCCGATCCTCGGTTGGATCCGGCTGCCAGCGCGTGACGGCAAGCTCGCCCCAGCGGCTATAGCCGGAGCCGGTCGCAGTGACCATGACCGAGTAGCGGCCATTGGACATGACGCTGGTCGAACGCAGCGCCTTGAGCGGGTTGAGCACGATGCGCGTATCGGGGCTCTCGACTTCCGTTTCGTCCTTCGACCGTTCGTCGGCCTCGGTCCTGACGGTGGCGGTCGGGATGTCGCGCGGCGCTCTTTCCTGCAGCAGCAACTCGGCCGACTCGATCACCGGATCGCTGTGGAAGCGGTCGCGCAGACGTCCTTCGAAGATGGCATCGGCAACGGCGGCGATCGACATCCCGGAATGGTGGGCCATGTAGTTCAGCACGACGACATGGTCGGTGCCCTCCGGCACGCGCTGCGGCGTGAAATCGACCGCATCGTAGAAGCCGTGCCGGCCAAGGGCGCCAAGCCGCCTCAGCCTGGCAAGGTTCTGCACCGATTCACGCGGGGTGAACTGCGCCGCCAGCACGGTCGCATAAGGCGCAATCACCGTGTTCTGGCCAAGACCTCGCTTCAGGCCCAGCCCGGGCACGCCGAAGTTGGTGTATTGGTAGGTCAGTTCGCGGTCGCGGGCGTTGTAGGCCGCTTCCGATATCCCCCAGGGCACGTTCTTCGAGCGGCCGTACTGGATCTGACGTTTGATGATGAGCTTGCTGGTCTGGTTGAGGATGCTGCCTTGCGCCTCCTTCATCACCAACGGCGGCATCAGATACTCGAACATCGAGCCGGACCAGGACATCAGTGCGCCCTTGAACCCGATCTCGACGATCGGCCGGCCGAGGTGGAACCAGTGCTCCGTCGGCAGATCGCCCTTGGCGATGGCGAACAGGCTGGTCAGCCGCGCCTCGGAAGCCAGGAGGTCGTAGCAGCTTTCGTCGAGCTGATGCTCCTCGACCCGGTAGCCGATCGACAGGAGCTTGCGTTCCTTCCGCATGAGGAAGGAGAAATCCATCTCGAAGGCGAAGCGACGCGTGCGCTCGCGCAGCGAAAGAAGCTTGGCCCGCAAGGCTTCGACGGCATTGTCGTCGCTATGCGCGTCATGGACATGCGCTTCGCAAGTTGCTTCCAGTCTCGCCGCCCAGTCGGCGATGGTATCGCTCTGTGTCGATGCGGCCTCGGTATGGATGGCGATGGCGAGCTTGCGAATCTCGCCGGCCAGAACGGCCAGGTTGATGGTGCGGATCGATGCCATCTCGGGCTGTGCTTTGATCGATTCGACCGCGCGCCGCATGCCGTCGAGGCGATCGGCGAGCCGCTGGCGCAACGGCCGCAACTGGCGGCGGTCGTCAGGCAACTCCGCCAGGCTTTCGTCGAGGATCGTCACCGTATCGAGGATACCCTCGAAGTCGCCCTGAAGGTGGACTGCAGGCGCTTCCGCCCATTCGGCGCAGGCGGCCGCCACCGCCACCAGATGGCCGGCAAGATTGCCGCTATCGACGGCGGAAATATAGAGCGGATAGAGCGGTTTCAGCGTCGTCGTGTCATACCAGTTGAAGAGATGGCCGCGCTCACGCGGCATGCTCTCGATGGTCGACATCGTCGCGTCGATGCGGGTGGTCGCGTCGGACAGACTGATCCAGCCGAAGTCGCGCGCTGAAATCACCGAAAGGAGATAGACGCCGATATTGGTCGGCGAGGTGCGGGGCGCCACGACAGGCGCCGGACTTTCCTGGAAATTGTCGGGCGGCAGGTTGTGATGCTCGGCCGTCACGAAGGTCTCGAAATAATGCCATGTGCGCCGCGCAACGGTGCGCAGCGCATGGATGTCAGCCGCCGATATGCGCAAACGGTCCTCGGTTTCGGCCGAGCGGCTGATCCAGAAAGCGAACGCCGGCGAGCCGATCCAGAACAGCGCGAAGAAGAAGGCGACGAAAGCTCCGGTGGAATCGGCCAGAACCGGGATGGCGAGGCCGACGACCCCGACAATCACCGCGCCGTACATCATGCCGTAATAGGAGCCGAGATCGTTGTCGCCATTCTTGTGCGCCTGCGAGGCAGTGCGCCATTCGAGCAGATTCTGCCGACTGACGAACAGACGGTAGAGTGTGCGAATGATGGCGTCGCCCATCATCCAGGCCAGATGCGCCATCAGCACGATCTTCAGCGCCACCAGGGCGGTGCCGAAGACAACGTCGCGCGCCAGCGCCGAGAAATGGCCGCGCGGCGTCTGGTCGCCGCTTTTCGGCAGGATGGCGTGGACGATATCGAATGTCGGCGCCATGAACAGCGTGAGGATCAGCAGCGCCTGCCATTGCGCGGCCTGCGTGAAAGGCAGCAACGTCCAGCCGGCGATCGCCGCCATCACCCAGAAGATCGGCGTCAGCGAGCGGCGCAGATTGTCGACCATCTTCCAGCGCGACAGCGCCGGTACGCCGGAGCGCGGATCGAGAATGAAGCCCAGAAGCTGCCAGTCGCCGCGTGCCCAGCGATGGTGGCGCGACGCGTCGACCGAATAGCGGGTCGGATAGTCCTCGACCAGTTCGACGTCCGTGACCAGTGCCGCGCGTGCCAAGGCGCCTTCGAGCAGATCGTGGCTGAGGATGGTGTTTTCGTCGATGCGGCCCTTCAGCGCCGCTTCGAAGGCGTCGACATGATAGAGGCCCTTGCCGGTGAAGGAGCCGTCGCCGAAGACGTCCTGGTAGATATCCGAGACGGCAAATACGTAGGGATCAAGGCCTCGATTGGCGGAAAACACCCGCTGGAAGAAGGATGCATCGTCGCCGCTGGTCAGGGAAGCGGTGATGCGCGGCTGCAGGATGGTGTAGCCGGCGGTGACAACGCGCTTTGCCGCATCGTAATGCGGGCGGTTGAGCGGATGGCAAAGCTTGCCAACCAAACTGG
This sequence comes from Mesorhizobium sp. f-mel, assembly GCF_053850215.1. Classification (NCBI taxonomy): domain Bacteria; kingdom Pseudomonadati; phylum Pseudomonadota; class Alphaproteobacteria; order Hyphomicrobiales; family Phyllobacteriaceae; genus Mesorhizobium; species Mesorhizobium sp. f-mel. The sequence goes on along the minus strand of NZ_JBSPTO010000020.1, from coordinate 99,318 downwards.
CGACGGCATCGCGGGTGGTGCGCGTGTCGGCGTCGAGCGTCATCACATGGATAACGTTTTCTGGCAACGGCACATCCAGCGGCAGGAAGGTGGTGTCGCTGTCACCGCGCAACAGAAGATTCAGTTCGTGCAGCTTGCCGCGCTTGCGTTCCCAGCCCATCCAGGCGCCCTGGGATTCATTGTAGAGCCGCCGGCGATGCAGGACGTAGAAGCGCGGCGCCCCTTCGCTGGGATAACGGGCGTTCAGCCGTGCGATCTCGTCGCGAGCATATTGGAGGATCTCAATATCCGCCGCATCGATTTCGGTTTTGCTGTCCGGCCAATCCGAAAGCAGAGCGAAATGGATTTCGTCCGCCGTGTTGGCCAGGTGATGCACTTCGATATTGCGGATGTTCTCCTCGACGTCGTCGCGCGAGCCGATCAGCGACGGCACCACTACCAGCGTTCGGGCCTCGGGCGGCATGCCGCGTCTGTAGTCGTAGCCGACGAGGCGCGTGGGCTTCAGGAACAACGATACGACAGTGTTGAAGAAGGCAAGCGCGCCTTCGCTGGCCGGCACGGCAAACAGCGCCAGCATTAAGGCGATCGACCATTTGGACAGGCCGAGATTGGCAAGGGCGTTGCCGGAGAGGACCAGAAGCAGGACCGTCAGCGCGAACACCGGCAAGACAATGCCCAGCCATCCGATCTTGCGGAACGCCCGTTTGATCGTGACGCTGACGGTCGGCCGATAGCCGATCGCCTCTTCCAGTTCCAGCCGGCGCGGCCCGACCAGAAAGAACCCGACGTCGGTGTGAGCGGTCGGACCGGTGCCGGTGGTATCGGCGACAGCGGCATGGCCGGCGAGTTCGATCGCCTTTTCGGCAACGCGGAATTCGGAACGATCGGAGCGGCGCGCCATTTCTTCGATCGCGGTCCGGTACTGGTCGCGCGAGAAGAAATCGAGCGCGGCGAAATCGGTGCGCTCGCGCAGCAAGGTATCGATGCGGCTGACACCTTCGAACCAAACCGTCCAGTCGATATCGTTGATCAGCCTGAGGCCGCGGATGATGTTGCCGGTGGTTACATTGCCGCCGGACAGCGTGCGATGCTCGCTGATTATGATTTCCTCGGCATCGGAGCCGGACTTTTCGAGTTCGCCCTCCAGCCATTCCAGCGCCCTGCCGGCATTTTGCGACCCGTCGCGCAGGCGGTAGAGCAATTGTGTGGCAAAGGTGGTGTCTTGTGCATGGGCGACGTAGTTCGACAGGATCGCCTGACGGTCGGCGCTGTCGTCGACCGCCAGCACGCGGTCGGCAACCTCGTTGGCAATCTGGCGCATCTGCCGGGTACGATTGACCCGGACCGCGATCCGGCGAAGATTTTCGATCAGAACGAAGCGCAGCAGCGACGGCAGCGCCCAGAGTTCGCCGATCTTCAGCGGCTCGACGGACTGAAAGCCTTCGACGATCGCCTTGAACATGGTAGCCGAGACGGAACTGTCCGAATGCGCGACATAGGTCCAGGCCAGCGCAAGCGCGCGCGGCACGCTGGCGCCGTCGGACAGCTTCAGCGTCGGCAACTGCCGATAGAAACGGCGGGGCAAGTCGCGCTTGACCTGGAAGATGGTTTCCTCAACCAGATAGTTGTTGTCGAGCAGCCATTGCGCGGCCGGCGTGATCGTCTCGCCTCTCGCCTGCGCGGCATTGGTCGAGCGGTAGACTTCGAGGATCTTGCTGGCACTGTCGCGGACGCGTGGCTGGAAATCGAACGGCTCCAGGCCGAACAGATCCTTGACGTCGCCCTTGGCGAGGGTTGTACCCAGCGTGCGCAGGCGCTCTTCCGGCAGGAAATTGGAGCGTATCGGCTCTTCCGTGATGGCCGGGAAGCTCGCGCTCGTCTTTTCCATTTGGGTGGGGTCTGTTTGGATATTCATTGAAAATTCCGTATGGGGGACGCGTTAGCGGCGTCACCGCCACGGCAATGTCCCTGAAACCAATTGAAATGCAATGGTTGCATCGAAACAAGGGCCGAAAGTTTGTTTTCGCACCGCAACTTACAGACGAACCACCTCTCCCCCCCGCCGGGACTTGATCGACGGAAGGATTCGGGCTTTTTCGTGATCTGGGCTTGAGCTTACGGCATATTTCGCCGGGGTTGTGATCATGTTTCGAAACAGGCGTTAATCGTTTGCAGCAACGCGATCGATGCGGATCACGAACAGCGTCGCCGGTCGCGCAGGCTCCAGGCACCACTTCAAGGCGTCCGGCCCGAGCAACAGCGTATCGCGCGGTCCGATGCGGACAGGCGCCGCGCCGGCCACCGTGATCTCGCCGTCAAAACACAGGATGAGAGTCACATCGGCCACCGCGTGGATGTCCGTCGAGGTCGAAATCATCACGCGTTCGACGGCATGGGTCATCCGTCCGCGCCGCGTCATAACATTGAGATCGATAATCGGACCGGCGATCAGCGCCGCTTGCGTCGGCACATCGGCCGGAAAGGAAAGCGGGGCGGAAGCCTTGGTCACCGTAGCGGCCGGGCGGCCGGCGATGTCAAGGACAATCCCCTCGCCTTCCAGCACGGCCAAGGTTCGATCCACTTCGGCAAACCCGGAGAATGGCCCACCGCTTTCGACGCGCGCCATGGAGATGCGCCAGTCGAAATCGTCGAGCGCAGCACCTGCGGGCGAGACGGCGATTTCCGTCGTCACCCCGCCGCCGTTCTTCCACGGCATAGACCGGTATTCGGCTGCCCGGAGAATGCGCAAGGCGCGGTTCAGCCGAGGATGCCTGGCAGGTTGAGCTGGTGCTCCCTGGCGCAGTCGATGGCGAGATCATAGCCGGCATCGGCGTGGCGCATGACGCCGGTTGCGGGGTCGTTCCACAGCACCCGCTCCAGGCGTTTGGCCGCTTCGCGCGTGCCATCGGCGACGATAACCATGCCGGCATGCTGCGAAAAACCCATGCCGACCCCACCGCCATGGTGCAGCGACACCCAGGTTGCGCCGGAGGCGGTGTTAAGCAGCGCATTGAGCAGCGGCCAGTCGGACACGGCGTCCGAGCCATCCTTCATCGATTCCGTCTCACGGTTCGGCGATGCAACCGAGCCGGAATCGAGATGATCGCGGCCGATGACCACCGGCGCCTTGAGCTCGCCCTTCGCCACCATTTCGTTGAAGGCGAGGCCGAGCCGGTGGCGATCGCCGAGACCGACCCAGCAGATGCGCGCCGGCAGGCCCTGGAAGGCGATACGCTCGCGCGCCATGTCGAGCCAGTTGTGCAGGTGGGTGTTGCCGGGCGTCAATTCGCGCACCTTGGCATCGGTCTTGTAGATGTCCTCGGGGTCGCCGGAGAGGGCTGCCCAGCGAAACGGGCCGATGCCGCGACAAAACAGCGGTCGGATATAGGCCGGCACGAAACCCGGGAAGGCAAAGGCGTTCTCGAATCCTTCCTCCTTCGCCACCTGACGGATGTTGTTGCCGTAATCAAGCGTCGGCACGCCGGCGTTCCAGAACGCCACCATCGCCTCGACATGTTCGCGCATCGACGCGCGCGCCGCCTTCTCGACCGCCTTCGGGTCGCTGGTGCGCTTCTCGCGCCATTCGGCGAGCGACCAGCCCTTGGGCAGATAGCCGTTGAGCGGATCATGCGCCGACGTCTGGTCGGTGACCATATCGGGGCGCACGCCACGCCGCACCAGTTCCGGCACGATGTCGGCGGTGTTGCCGACCAGACCGACCGATTTCGCCTCGCCGGCCCTGGTCCAGCGCTCGATCTTTTCCAGCGCCTCGTCGAGCGTGTCGGCGCGCTCGTCGACATAGCGGGTGCGCAGCCTGAAATCGATACGGTCGGGATCGCATTCGATCGCCAGGCAGCAGGCGCCGGCCATGACCGCAGCCAGCGGCTGGGCGCCGCCCATGCCGCCGAGGCCGCCGGTCAGGATCCATTTGCCCCTGAGGTTGCCGCCGTAATGCTGGCGGCCGGCCTCGACGAAGGTCTCGTAGGTGCCCTGCACGATGCCTTGTGTGCCGATGTATATCCACGAGCCGGCCGTCATCTGGCCGTACATCATCAGGCCTTTCTTATCGAGCTCGTTGAATTTCTCCCATGTCGCCCAGTGCGGCACGAGGTTGGAATTGGCGATCAGCACGCGCGGCGCATCGGTGTGAGTCCGGAACACGCCGACCGGCTTGCCGGACTGCACCAAAAGCGTCTCGTCATCTCCAAGCGTCTTCAGCGAGGCGACGATGCGATCAAAGTCGTTCCAGGTACGCGCCGCCCGGCCGATGCCGCCATAGACGACCAGTTCGTTGGGGTTTTCGGCGACGTCGGGATCGAGATTGTTCATCAGCATGCGCAACGGCGCTTCCGTCAGCCACGAGCGGGCATTGAGCTCGCTGCCGCGTGGGCTGCGGACTTCGCGGATGTTATGACGAGGATCGGTCATGGCGTCACTTTTCCTTTCGAATGAGCTGCGCGGCGGAGCGTCAGCGCCCGGCCCAGGCAATCGCGCTTTCCAGGATCCGCTTCAGCGTGGCGCGGATCGGCGCGGCGAATGCGGGGTCGTAAGGCACCGGCCAATTGTCGGGCGTCCCCTTGCCCTCGGGCTCGCGCATATAGCCGCGGTTGGAGAGTTCCATTTGCAGCGCGTGGACGTTGTTCTGCGGCTGGCCGAAATGGCGCGTGATCCAGCCACCCTTGAAGCGGCCATTTACAACGTATGTCTCGACGGTTCCGGCGAGGATCTCTTCGACCATCGCCTGCAAGGCCGGATCGGCGCTCTTGCCGTCATTGGTGCCGAGATTGAACACCGGCAGCGTCCCCTCGAACAGCCGCGGCAGCACCGAGCGGATCGAGTGGCAGTCATAGACCACGGCCCTGCCATGAGCGCCCTTTATCCGCGCAACTTCTCCAGCAATTGCGCTGTGATACGGATAAAAAAAGCGACGGCTCCGATGCTCTGTCTCTTCAGCGTCTGGTTCCAAGCCGGGGCGATAGAGCGGATCGCCGTCAAACGTCTCCGTTGGGCAAAGACCGGTAGTGGTTTGGCCGGGATACAGAGAAACACCTGACGGATCGCGATTGACGTCGATGACGCTGCGCGAGATCGACGTTCGAACAATGCTGGCGCCAAGATCAGCCGCAAAGTCATAGAGTTGTTCGATCCACCAGTCCGTGTCGCGACGTGCAAGCCACGGCGAAACGAATCGATCTTCCAAACCAACCAGATCGGTGCCGGTATGCGGCAAGCTGACAAGCAGCGGCTTGGTTCCCTCATGGACAGTAAGCCAGTCGCGCTCGTTCATCATGCGGCTCCAGAAATCGCCGGCAGCGCCACCGCGCTCGCCGCCCTCACCGCCGCGCCGCTGCGCACCATAGCGCAGGCTTTTTCCATGTCGGGATGGAAATGCCGGTCATTGTCGAGATGCGGCACCTCGGCCCTGACCAGCCTGCGCACCGCTTCGAGCGGCGCACTCGATGCCAGCGGCGCATGGAAATCGCAGCCTTGCGCAGCGGCCAGCAATTCGATGCCGATGACGGCCGTCGCATTCTCGACCATGCCGATCAGCCGGCGCGCGCCATGTGCTGCCATCGAGACGTGGTCTTCCTGATTGGCAGAGGTCGGGATCGAATCGACGCTGGCCGGATAGGCCTTCTGCTTGTTTTCCGAGACGAGTGCCGCCGCCGTCACCTGCGGGATCATGAAGCCGGAATTCAAGCCGGGCTTCGGTGTCAGGAAAGCCGGCATGCCCGACAGCGCCGGGTCGACCAGCATGGCAATGCGCCGCTCCGACAGCGAACCGATCTCGCAGACGGCGAGCGCGATCATGTCGGCAGCGAAGGCCACCGGCTCGGCGTGGAAATTGCCGCCGGAAAGTGCTGTGTCGTCCTCGGCGAAGATCAGCGGATTGTCGGTGACGCCGTTGGCCTCGGTACCCAGCGTGTCGGCGGCCTGGCGCAGCACGCTGAGCGCAGCACCCATTACTTGCGGCTGGCAGCGCAAACAGTATGGGTCCTGCACGCGCTCGTCGCCGACCCGGTGCGATTCACGGATGGCGCTGCCGGCCATCAGGTTGCGCAGCGCCTCTGCCGTCTCGATCTGGCCAGGATGCTTCCTGAGCAGATGGATGCGCGGATCGAAGGGGGCGTCGGAGCCCTTGGCGGCATCGGTCGAAAGCGCACCGGCGATGAGCGCCGACTGATAAAGCACTTCAGCGTCGAACAGGGCGGCCAATGCATAGGCGGTCGAGAACTGCGTTCCGTTGAGCAGCGCCAACCCCTCCTTGGCGCCAAGCGTGACCGGCTCCAGCCCGTGTGAGACAAAAGCGACCTTGGCCGGAAACCGGCCATGCGGGGTAAAGCACTCGCCGACGCCGATCATCACCGCCGTCATATGCGACAGCGGCGCAAGGTCGCCGGATGCGCCGACCGAGCCTTGCGCCGGCACCACCGGAATGACGTCGTTGGCCAGCATTGCTTCCAGCAATTCGATGGTCTGCGGCCGAACGCCGGAGGCGCCTTGCGCCAGGCTGGCAAGCTTCAGTGCCATCATGAGCCGGCAAACAGCAACCGGCATCGGCTCGCCGACGCCGGCGGCATGCGACAGCACGATGTTGCGCTGGAGCGTCTCGAGGTCGGCGGGGGGAATGCGGACGCTGGCCAATTTGCCGAAACCGGTGTTGATGCCATAGACCGGCTCACCCCTGGCGACGATCCGCGCAACCGCCTCGGCGCTCGCCCTAATCTTCGGCCGGCAGGCAGCGTCCAGCTTCGGCACGGCGCCACGATAGATTTCGCGCCAGTCGGCCAGCGTTGTGTTGCCCGGCTTGAGTTTGAGTTCGCTCATCGTCCTCTCCAGATTCGGGCATGCAGCGGGTTGAAGCCCATACGATAGACGAGCTCGGCCGGGCGCTCGATGTCCCAGATCGCAAGATCTGCTGACTTTCCGGCCTCCAGCGTGCCGGTCTGTCCGAGCAGCCCCAGCGCGCGGGCGGCCTCGCGGGTGACACCGGCAAGGCATTCGTCAACAGTCAGACCAAACAAAGTCGCCGCCATGTTCATGGTCAGCAGCAGCGAGGTCAGCGGCGATGTGCCGGGATTGCAGTCCGTGGCGACCGCCATTTTGACGCCGTGCTGGCGAAACAGACCGATCGGCGGCTTCTTGGTCTCACGGATGAAATAGTAGGCGCCGGGCAGGATCGTCGCCACGGTTCCTGCCCTCGCCATCGCCGCCGCACCCGCCTCGTCAGTGTATTCGAGATGGTCGGCCGACAGGGCGCCATAACGCGCCGCAAGTTCTGCGCCGTGCAGATTGGACAATTGGTCAGCGTGGAGTTTCACCGGCAGACTTAGCGGCTTGGCCGCGTCGAACACGCGAGAAATCTGCTCGGGCGAAAAGGCGATGCCCTCGCAAAAGCCATCGACCGCATCGGCCAGGCCTTCGGCAGCGACGGCCGGCAAAATCTCGTTTGCGACCAGATTGATAAAAGCGTCCTTGTCGCCTTTCGCTTCAGGCGGCAGGGCATGTGCGCCGAGGAAGCTCGTCCTCACTGTTACTGGACGATGTTCGCCCAGGAGCCGCGCGGCGCGCAGCGATTTCCTCTCGTTTTCAAGATCGAGCCCGTAGCCCGACTTGATCTCGATGGTGGTGAGGCCTTCCGCGATCAACGCGTTGAGGCGCGGCACCGACTGCGCAACCAGTTCGTGCTCGCTGGCAGCCCGCAGCGCCTTGACCGACGAGACGATGCCGCCGCCCGCTCGAGTCACCTCCTCATAAGTCGCGCCGGCCAGCCGCATCTCGAATTCGTTAGCGCGGTTGCCTGCATGGACCAGATGAGTGTGGCAGTCGATCATGCCCGGCGTTATCCAACGCCCTTCGCAATCGATAATCTCGGCTGCTTGGCCCAGCGCTGCCGGCATGTCGGCTTCCGGGCCGGCATAGACGATCAGGCCATCGCGCGCGGCGATCGCGCCGTCTTCGACGATACCCAGTGCGGCGGCGCTGTCAGCCATGGTTGCCAGACGCGCGTTGCGCCAGAGGCGAACCTCCCCTGCCCGACCTTTGCTCTCTCCTGCCATCATCTTTTCCGTTTCAATCTGCGGCGATTATGTATATACATATTGAGATGCCCTGCAAGTGGTATCATTGCACGGGACACAGGGAATCGGAGAGAAAAACGTGACGGCGATCTTTGCGGAACAGGTGCTTCTGCCCGACGGCTGGCATTCCAACGCCCGGATCGTCGCCAGTGAAGGCCGCATCGCCGCGGTCGAACCTAACACCACCCCCCGGCCCGGCGACGAACGCCATGCCATTCTGCTGCCAGGCATGCCGAACCTGCACAGCCACGCCTTTCAGCGCGGCATGGCCGGCCTCGCCGAGTTGCGCGGCCCTTCTGCCGACAGTTTCTGGAGCTGGCGCGAGGTGATGTACCGCTTCGCGCTCTCGATGACGCCGGACCAGGTCGAGGCGGTCGCCGCCCAGCTCTATGTCGAGATGCTTGAGGCCGGGTTCTCCCGGGTCGGCGAGTTTCACTATCTCCACCACGACCGTGACGGCCAGCCCTATGCCAACGTCGCCGAGATGGCTGAGCGCATCACTGCCGCGGCTGCCGACACCGGCATTGGGCTGACGCTGCTGCCGGTCTTCTATGCGCATTCCTCCTTCGGCGGCGCTGCGCCGAACGACGGCCAGCGGCGATTCATCAACGATGTGAAACGGTTCTCGCGGCTTGTTGAGAAATGCCGCGAATCCGTTCGCACCTTGAATCACGGCGTCGTCGGCATCGCCCCGCACAGTCTGCGCGCCGTGACACCGGAGGAGTTGGAAAACATCGCGGCAATGGTACCCGGCGGACCGATCCACATCCATATCGCCGAGCAAGTGAAGGAGGTTGAGGACTGCCTTGCCTGGTCCGGGGCGCGGCCGGTCGAATGGCTGCTCGCCAATGCCAAGGTCGATAAGCGCTGGTGCCTGATCCACGCCACCCACATGACCGAGACCGAGACCGCGGCCATGGCGAAAAGCGGGGCCATCGCCGGCCTCTGCCCGATCACCGAGGCCAATCTCGGCGACGGCACCTTTGCAGCACCTTTGTTCAAACAACATGGCGGCCGCTTCGGCGTCGGCTCCGATTCCAACGTGCTGATAGGCCTGCCCGACGAATTGCGGCAGCTCGAATATTCGCAGCGCCTCGCCCACCGTGCCCGCAACGTGCTGGCGGTCGCCGGCGGTTCGACCGGCCGCGCACTGTTCGATGCAGCGCTCGACGGCGGCAGCGCCGCGCTTGGCGCAGGTCTCTCGCGGATCGCCGCCGGTGCCCCGGCCGATTTCGTCTCGCTCGATGGCAATCATCCCTCGCTGGCCGGCAAGACGGGCGATGCGGTGCTCGATGCCTGGATCTTCGCCAATGCCACCAATATCGATTGCGTCTGGGTGCATGGCAAGAAACTGGTCAGCGGCGGCAGGCATGCAAGGCGCGATGCCATTGCCGAGCGTTTTCGCAAGGTGATGACGGCGCTTTCGGCATGAGCATGATCGGAACAATCGATGTGGACGTCGGCGAGCCCCTCTCGCTGCATCAGCGCATCCTGTCCGACATCAGCGAGCGGATTCTGTCCGGTGCCTGGGCGCCCGGCCACCGCATTCCGTTCGAGCACGAACTGACGGCCGAGTACAACTGTTCGCGCATGACGGTGAACAAGGCGCTGTCGCAGCTTGCCAAGGCCGGGCTGATCGAGCGCCGCCGCCGCTCCGGCAGCTTTGTCCGGCGGCCGCAGTCGCAAGCCGCGGTACTGGAAATCCACGACATCAGGATCGAGGTCGAAGCGCTCGGCCTGCCCTATCGCTACGAGCGTGTGGTGCGACACAAAAGGCGCAGCAGCGCGGAGGATCGCGCCTTGCTGGAACTCGCTGCTGCCGGACCTGTGCTGGCGCTGGAATGCCGGCATTTCGCCGGCAAGCGGCCGTTCGCCCGCGAACAGCGGCTTATCAACCTGGCCGCCGTGGCCGAGGCCGCCGACGAGGAATTTCATGCCATCGCGCCCGGGCCGTGGCTGATCGCCCGCGTGCCATGGAGCGCCGCCGAGCACCGCATCCGCGCCGTCGCCGCCGACAGACACATTGCGGCGGCACTCGACATCGCGGTCGGCGCACCGTGCCTGGTGGTCGAGCGACGGACATGGAGCGCCGAGCACCCCGTCACCCATGTCCGTTTCACCTATGCGGCCGAGAGCCACACGCTGGTGGCAAGATTCACGCCTTCGCAGGGGTAACTCTTACCCTCCCCCTTGAGGGGAGGGTCGCGGAGCAAATGCCGCAGGGCGGCACTTTGCGACGCGGGTGGGGTCAGTGCAGCTTCGCCGACCCCACCCGTCTCGCAGTTTCCGCTTCGCTTCGACCGTTCGCCGACCTCCCCTCAAGGGGGAGGGTAAAGCGCTCTGCCTCAGATCGCGGCCGTGACAATGATCTCGACCAGATATTCCGGTCCGGCAAGCTTGGCCTCGCCGGTGGCGCGCGCCGGGGTATGGCCCTGCGGCACCCACTTGTCCCACTCCGCGTTCATCTCGGCGAACGTGCTCATGTCGGCCAGCCAGATGATCGCCTGCAGGATCTTGGTCTTGTCGGTACCGGCCTTGGCCAGCAATTCGTCGATGGCAGCCAGGATGTCCCTTGTCTGGGCGCCGACGTTTCCGCCCGGCTCGCCGACCTGACCGGCCAGATAGACGGTATTGCCGTGGATGACGATCTGGCTCATGCGCGGGCCAACATCGATGCGACGAATGCTCATGGGACGTTTCCTTCCTTTGTGGGTCGCGCCTCTTTAGAGTCGCGGTCCACCGGGGGCAAGGTTGCATGAGCGAATCCTCTTGAGCCAGCAGGCGTGGGGCGAAAATAGGCACACGCCAAATTGCTCCGGTCGCCGCAATTCCGCCGGATTGACTTGTTGACTAATGTAATAACATCACATATCAACCGCCGCTGCCGTATTAGTCGTGTCCCACGGATCGTCACATGACCAAAACCTGCCTGACCTTCCGCGACCTGACACTGGGCTACAACAGCCATCCGGCAATCCATCATCTCGACGGCACGATCCGCCGGGGATCGCTGACCGCCGTCGTCGGCGCCAACGGCTCGGGCAAGTCGACCCTGATGAAGGGCATCGTCGGTGTGTTGAAGCCGATGGCCGGCACGGTTGTCCGCGAGCCCGGCGTGCGCGCCGCTTATCTGCCGCAACAGTCGGAGCTCGACCGCTCCTTTCCGGCCAGGGTCGTCGATCTGGTCTCCCTGGGCCTGTGGCCACGGCGCGGGCTGCTCGGCCGCCATACCAGGGAAGATCGCGATTCGGTCAGCCAGGCGCTGATGGCCGTCGGCCTCGGCGGCTTCGAAAAGCGCCCGATCGACACATTGTCGGGCGGCCAGCTGCAGCGCACGCTGTTTGCCCGCGTGCTGCTGCAGGACGCCGATCTCATCCTGCTCGACGAGCCGTTCAACGCCGTCGACACCAAGACCGTCGGCGACCTGATCACGCTGATCAAGCGCTGGCATGGTGAGGAGCGCACCATCATGGTGGTCGTTCACGACCTGGATCTGGTTCGCCATAATTTCCCCGAGACGCTGCTGCTGGCGCGCCAACCAATCGCCTGGGGCGAGACCAAGGAAACGCTGCGGCCGGAAAACCTGTTGCGCGCGCGCCGCTTCCATGAAGCCTGGGAGGAGAACGCGCCCTGGTGCGAGCCCGACAACCATGAGCACGGCGATCACCCTCACGATCATGGGCACGACCATCATCACGGTTCCGGGCCGAGGGCGGCATGATGGACGCGCTCTACGGTCTTTTCATCGCTCCGTTCGCCGATTTCGCCTTCATGCAGCGGGCGCTCCTCGGCTCACTGATGCTGTCGCTCGGCGCCTGCCCCGTCGGCGTCTTCCTGATGCTGCGCCGCATGAGCCTTTCCGGCGACGCCATGGCCCACGCCATCCTGCCAGGTGCCGCCGCCGGTTTCCTGTTCTATGGGCTGGAGATCCTGCCGATGACCATCGGCGGGTTGATTGCCGGCATTATCGTCGCGCTCGGCGCCGGCGCCGTCTCGCGCTTTACCATCCAGCGAGAGGATGCCTCGATGGCGGCCTTCTACCTGATTTCGCTGGCCATCGGTGTGCTGATGGTGTCGATCCGCGGCTCCAGTGTCGATCTCATGCATGTGCTGTTCGGCACCGTGCTGGCGCTCAACAATGAAGCGCTGACGCTGATCGGCGGCATCGTGCTGGTTACGCTGGTCAGCCTCGCCATCTTCTGGCGGGCGCTGGTCGCCGAATGTCTCGACCCGCTGTTCCTGCGTTCGGTCAGCCGGTTAGGCAGTCCGGTGCATTTCATCTTCCTCGGCCTCGTCGTGCTCAACCTGGTCGGCGGCTTTCAGGCGCTCGGCACGCTGCTTTCCGTGGGGCTGATGATGCTGCCTGCGGCCGCCGCCCGCTTCTGGACCATGCGCGTCGAGCCGATGTGCGTGCTGGCGGTGCTGATCGGCTTTGCCTCCTGCGTCGCGGGGCTGCTTCTGTCCTATCACGTGTCGCTGCCTTCCGGCCCGGCCATCATCCTGTCTGCGGGCGTCGTCTATTTTGCCTCGATCCTGTTCGGCACGCGCGGTGTCCTGCGCGCCCGTATTATCCATCACCGCCACAGAACCGCCTGATCCCAACAGAGGAGAGCTGTCCATGCTGAAATCGATCCGCGCCGCCTTGGCAATGAGCGTTATAACGTTAACTGCCTTTGGTGCGTCATCGGCCCTCGCGGAGCCGTTGAAAGTAGTCGCCAGCTTCACGATCATTGCCGATTTCGCAAAAAATGTCGGCGGCGACCGCATCAATCTGACCACCATCGTCGGGCCGGATGGCGATGCCCATGTCTACGAGCCGAGCCCGGCTGACGCGGTGGCGATGGCGAGTGCGGATGTGGTGCTGGTAAACGGCCTGCATTTCGAAGGCTTTCTGCAGCGCCTGGTCGACGCCAGCGCCACCAAGGCGACGATCGCCGTTCTGACCAAGGGCGTCACGCCGATCAACTTCAAACCCGAATTCGCCGATGCCGATGCCGCTGAAGGCGCCCATGCCGATGGCGATACGGCCACCGATCCGCATGCCTTCCAGTCGATTGCTAATGCCAAAATCTATGTAAAGAACATCGCCGACGCCTTCTGCACCGCCGACGCCGCGGGTTGCGAGAGCTACAACGCCAATGCCGCAGCATACACCGCGAAGCTCGATGCGGTCGAAGGCCAAGTGAAGGCGGCAATCCAGTCGATCCCGGAAGAGAAACGCGTGGTCATCACCTCGCATGACGCCTTCGGCTATTTCGAGAAGGCCTATGGCCTCACCTTCCTGGCCCCCGAAGGGGTGTCGACCGAGTCGGAGCCGTCCGCTGCCGACGTCGCCAAGCTGGTCAGCCAAGTGAAGCAGGACAAGGCGGCGGCTGTCTTCATCGAGAACATCACAAACGCGCGGCTGATCGAGCAGATCGCCAGCGAGACCGGCATCAAGGTGGGCGGCACGCTCTATTCGGATGCGCTGTCGCAGCCCGACGGCCCGGCCTCGACCTATATCGACCTGATGCACAACAACATCGCCCAGATCAAAGGCGCGATCCTCGGAAGCTGACTCGAGCGTGTCTATGCGATCGGGGCATTATCGCCCCGGTTGGATTTTCCGGCCTGCAATATCTATTTGGCAGAGAATTCCCCCGATGCGGATTGCAGCCCATGCCAGGGAGTGGCAAGACTGCCGCTAAATTCAGATTGCGAGGACAGAGCCATGGAATACCGTCAGATCAGCGAGGACTATTCGGTCTCCGGCCAGATCCAGCCCGAGGACGTCGCCGCCATCAAGGACGCCGGCTTCAAGAGCGTGATCTGCAACCGGCCCGACGACGAGCAACCCGGCCAGCCATCGGCCGACACCGTCAAGGCAGCAGTGGAGGGAGCCGGGCTTGCCTTCCGCTACATCCCGGTGATCAGCGGCCAGATCACGGCCGAAAACGTCGAGGACCAGGCCGAGGCGCTCGACGAACTCGAAGGCCCGGTGTTCGCCTATTGCCGTTCGGGCGCACGCTGCACCAATCTTTACGGACTGATCCAGCAGTCGAAGGGCTAAATCGGCAGCGCGCCGGTTTCCTTCAGCGTTTCGAGCACGATCGCCGTCTTCACGTGCTGCACTGATTCGTGCGGCAGAAGCACGCCGTTGACGAATTCCGACAGTGACTTCAGGTCCGGCGTCACCACCTTCAGGATGTAGTCCATCTCGCCGGTCAGCGCGTGTGCCTCCTGCACTTCCGGCAGCCGCGCCACCAATTCGCCGAAGCGTTGCGCATTGTCGCGGTTGTGGGTGGCGAGCGTCACCGAGATGACGTTGACCAGCGAGAAGCCGAGCTTGTCGCGGTCGAGCACCGCGCGATAGCCCCTGATGTAGCCGTCCTCCTCCAGCCTCTGGCGGCGGCGCGAACATTGCGACGCCGACAGGTTCACCCGTTCCGACAAATCGTTGTTGGTCAGCCGTGCGTCGCCCTGCAACAGAGCCATTATCTTGCGATCGAACTGGTCAACGCGCGCGTCATCCATGGATTCGTCTCCATACGTGCACAGTTCGCGCATCACTCGATCATTTAAAGCGTTTGAATGCAAGCACCATGCGCCCGTTCCGCGCTATGATTATGGGAAAATGGCCCTTTTCGGCCACAGAGCTCTTTGGAGGACAATACCATGGGCCCCTTCCCACACGACGCACCGCCCGCAAAGATCAGCAAGGCCAATCCCGCCGGCACCGACGGCTTCGAATTCGTCGAGTTCGCGCATCCCGAACCGGAAAAGCTCGCCGAGCTTTTTACCCGCATGGGCTATGTGCCGGTAGCCAATCACCGCACCAAGGACATCACCGTCTGGCGGCAGGGCGACATCAACTATGTCGTCAATGCCGAACCCGGCTCGCATGCGATGAAATTCGTCGACAAGCACGGCCCCTGCGCTTCCTCCATGGCCTGGCGGGTCGTCGATGCCAAGCATGCGTTCGACCATGCCGTCGCCAAGGGTGCGACGCCCTATGAAGGCAACGATAAAACGCTCGACGTGCCGGCGATATCAGGCATCGGCGGCTCGCTGCTTTATTTCATCGAGGTCTACGGCGACAAGGGCTCGGCCTACGATGCCGAGTTCGAATGGCTTGGCGCACGCGACCCGAAGCCGGAAGGCGTCGGCTTCTACTATCTCGACCACCTCACCCACAATGTCTATCGCGGCAACATGGACAAATGGTGGGATTTCTATCGCGACCTGTTCGGCTTCAAGCAGATCCATTTCTTCGACATCGACGGCAAGATCACCGGCCTGGTCAGCCGCGCCATCACTTCGCCCTGCGGCAAGATCCGTATCCCGCTCAACGAGTCCAAGGACGACACCAGCCAGATCGCCGAATATTTGAAGAAATATAATGGCGAAGGCATCCAGCACATCGCCGTCGGCACGGACGAGATCTACGGCGCCACCGACAGACTGGCAGCTAACGGGCTGAAGTTCATGCCGGGCCCGCCGGAAACCTATTATGATATGTCCCATGCCCGCGTGCACGACCATGACGAGCCGATCGAGCGGATGAAAAAGCACGGCATCCTGATTGACGGCGAAGGCGTGGTTGACGGCGGCACGACCAAGATCCTGCTGCAGATCTTTTCAAAAACCGTAATCGGCCCGATCTTCTTCGAATTCATCCAGAGGAAGGGCGACGAAGGCTTTGGCGAGGGCAATTTCCGCGCGCTGTTCGAATCGATCGAGCAGGACCAGATCAAGCGCGGCGTGCTGAAGGTGCAGGCAGCGGAGTAAGCGGCCGGTCGAGTGGCTTACAGTCCCAGCCGCTCGACCTCTTCTTTCCTGAGCTTCAGATCATAGTCCAGGAAGAACTCGTCGAGCTGCGGCGGCTTCACCGACGTGCCGGACAGCATGGCGTGCACCTGGCCGCGATGGTGGATGTCGTGGATGAAGAGGTGGGCGAGCAGATCGCCGATCCGCTCCGGTATTTTTCCGTCCTCGCGCCGGTCGGTGACGACACTGCGGTCGAGATCGTCTGGCAACAGACGATCGCAAAAGGCGATCAGCCGCCGGTCGGATGCAGCCTGGGCGGCAAACAGCGCTTGTGGTTCATCGAACGGCACGAAATCGTCATGGGCCGCGGCGCCAACGCCGCCCTGCTCGAGAAAATCGAGATAGAGATGATCGACAGCCAGGATGTGATTGAGCGTTGCCTTGATCGAGGGAAAGAAGCTGGTTCGCTCGGCTTCGAATTCACCAGGCTTAAGCTCCAGCACGGCGCGATAGAGCCGGTCGTTCGACCAAAGATTGTTGCGCGCCATGCGGCGATTATGGTCCAGCAAGTCCACGTCACATACTCGCCCAACCAGCCCAGGCAATCAAGTTCACAGCAATACCGATAGCACCTATGGCTAGCAGACGAGCGATCATGCCACGCCGCAGCGCTTGCGTTTCAACATCGCTTGCAACGTCCCGGTTCAAAGCGACGTAAATAAGCTTCGCCCGACGCGCAACGCTGCTGAAGTTGCGGAGTCTTTCAGATCGGTCCTCAACCTGATGGCAAAGTCGGATTGCCGAAATTAGAAGCCAGGCAGTAGCGATGCCACAAATTCCCACAAACCAGAGATAAGTAGCAGTGTACGGCATCCTGATCCTGCCAGCGCTTCGGAATGACGCTAGATATAGGATTGCTTCAAATTGCGTATTTCTCGACCTTCTGCTCAATCGCACCAAAAATCGAATGTCCGGTCCTGTCCTTCATCTCGATGCGCACAGTGTCGCCAAAGCGCAGGAACGGGGTTGTCGGTTCGCCGGCCTCGATCGTTTCGATCATGCGCAACTCGGCAATGCAGGAATAGCCGGCGCCGCCCGCGGAGACCGGCTTGCCCGGCTCGCCGTCGAGCTTGTTGGAGACCGTACCCGAACCGATGATCGTCCCGGCGGCCAGCGGCCGGGTTTTTGCGGCATGCGCGATCAGCGCCGGAAAATCGAAGGTCATGTCCACGCCGGCGTTAGCCCGGCCGAATGGCTTGCCGTTGAGGTCGACCAGCAGCGGCAGGCTGACCTTGCCGCCATCCCAGGCATCGCCGAGTTCGTCCGGCGTTACCGCGACCGGCGAAAAAGCCGAGGACGGTTTCGACTGGAAGAAGCCAAAACCCTTGGCAAGCTCTGGCGCGGTGAGGGAGCGCAGCGTGACGTCATTGACCAGCATGACCAGCCGGATCGCGGCTCTTGCCTCATCGAGGCTTGCCCCCATCGGCACATCGTCGACGACGACAGCGACTTCCCCTTCCATGTCGACGCCAAGAGCCTCGTCGACCGCGCGGATCGGGTCACGCGGCGCGAGGAAACTGTCCGAACCACCTTGGTAGATCAGCGGATCGGTCCAGAAGCTTGCCGGCATCTCGGCGCCGCGCGCCTTCCGCACCAGCTCGACATGGTTCACATAGGCGGAACCATCCGCCCATTGGTAGGCGCGCGGCAACGGCGAATGGGCATCATGCTCGTGAAAACGCGCTGACGGCACCGCATTATTCTCCAGCGATTCCGCTATTGTCGCCAGATGCGGGGCGATGCGGCTCCAGTCGTCGAGCGCGGCCTGCAGCGTCCTCACGAGGAACGAGGCATCGGTAAAGCGCGTCAGGTCGCGCGAGACGACGACCAACTTTCCGTCGCGCGTCCCGTCCTTCAATGTGGCAAGCTTCATGCGGTTTCCTCTCCAGTTGCGGGTTTGGTGCCGCTTTAGATTCTTGTTTTAAGCATGATCTTTTTCCGAAAACCGGTTCCCACTTTTCGGGATCAATGCTTGAGTTCCACAACAAGGCCGTCGCGGGCGATCGTCAAGTCTCCGGCCCATGTTTTCCTGACCGCGACGATCCATTCGGCCTCGCCGATCTCGGAATCGTCGGCGGGAATGAGGTGGTTGAGCACCAGTCTGCCTACCCCGGCATCGGTCGCGATTTGTCCCGCCTCCCCGGCAAGACTGTGGCTGGCGAGCAGATGCTCTCTGAGCCGCGCGCCGTTTCCGGTTTTCGCGACGAGCCGCTCGATGCCCTCCTCCAGCATCGCTTCATGGACGAGGATGTCGGCGCCTTTGGCAAAATCGGCCAATGGCGGAAAGAATGCCGTATCGGCGGAGAACACCACGCTTTGTCCGGCATGCTCGAAGCGCACCGCGAAGCAGTCGGTCACCGGCGGATGGTCGACGCGCAGCGCCGAAACCTTCAGGCCACGTTCCTCCATTACCGGGCCTTCGCTGAATTCGATAATCGAAACCATATCTTCGATATCAGGCCGGCCTTCGTCGACAATGCGTGTCTCGATGTCGAATTCCATCGCCTGACAAAAACGCTGCCAGTAATGGCCGGTGCCGGGCGGGCCGAACACGGTGACCGGTGTCGCCAAACCCGCCGTCCAGGCGGTGTGGACCAGCGGACCGAGTTCCAGCACATGGTCGGAATGCAGATGCGTGATGAAGACCAGGTCTAGCGCCTTCAGGCTGATGCCGGAGTCGGCCAGCCCGCGCGTCACGCCAAGCCCGCAATCGACGACGATGTTGCGCCCGCCGATCTCCAACACCGATGAACTCGGCCACGGTCCGCCCGGCCGAAGTGCCGGGCCGCCCTTCGAGCCCAGCAGCACCAGCCGATCCCGCGTTGGATCAGCGCTCAAGACCAGTCGCCCTCCGGCGTGCCGTTGAAGCGCTTCTTCAGATCGGCCCAGCAGTCGATGTAATTGTCCTGCCGGGTTTCGAGCTCGGCGGCGTAGCGGGTCAGCATCTGCGGGAATCGGGTCTCGAACATGAAGGCCATGGTGTTGTCCAGCTTGACCGGTTTCAGCTCAGCGCGCGAGGCCTTTTCGAAGCCAGACGCGTCAGGCCCGTGGGCCAGCATCAGATTGTGCAGGCTGATGCCGCCCGGAACGAAGCCCTCCTCCTTGGCGTCGTACTGGCCGTGGATCAGGCCCATGAACTCGCTCATGATGTTGCGGTGGTACCAAGGCGGGCGGAACGTGTTTTCAGCCACAAGCCAGCGCGGCGGGAAGATGACGAAGTCGATGTTGGCGGTGCCCTCCTCGCCGCTCGGCGCGGTCAGCACTGTGAAGATCGATGGATCGGGATGGTCGAACAGGATCGCGCCGACCGGCGAAAAGGTCGCTAGATCATATTTATAGGGCGCGTAATTGCCGTGCCACGCCACCACGTCGAGCGGCGAATGATCGAGTTCGCTGACATGAAACTGCCCGCACCATTTCACGATCAGCCGGCAAGGCGTCTCCTTGTCCTCGAACCATGCGCAAGGCGTCTTGAAATCGCGCGGATTGGCCAGGCAATTGGCGCCGATCGGGCCACGATCCGGCAGCGTCAGCTTGGCGCCGTAATTCTCGCAGACATAGCCGCGCACTGTTTCATCGACCAGTTCGACCTTGAACACGAGGCCGCGCGGCAGCACGGCGATCTCGCCCGGTCGCAATTCGATGACGCCCATTTCGGTAACGAAGCGCAGGCTGCCGACCTGCGGCACGACCAGCAGCTCACCGTCGGCGTTGAAGAAGTGGTCGTCGACCATCGAACGGTTGGCGACATAGACATGAGCCGCCATGCCGGTCTGGCCGAGCACGTCGCCAGCGGTGGTGATGCTGCGGATGCCGGCAATGAAGTCGGTCGGCTCCTTCGGCATCGGCACCGGGCTCCAGCGATATTGGCCGAGCGCCAGTTCGTGATCGCCGACATTCGGCGCGCTCTTCCACAGCGGATAGTTCGCTGGTTTGAAGCGGCCGGTGTGCCTGACGCTCGGCCTGATGCGATAGAGCCAGGAGCGCTCGTTGGTGCCGCGCGGCGCGGTGAAGGGCGAGCCGGAAAGCTGCTCGGCATAGAGACCGTAGGCCGGCCGCTGCGGCGAATTCCGCCCCTGCGGCAGCGAGCCAGGCAAGGTTTCGGTTTCGAAGTCGTTGCCGAACCCCGGCATGTAGGAATAGGCCATGGCATCCTCCCTGGAAACTGACAGAGCGCTCCTCGCCTCCAACGGTTGCGGCACGCTGGCATTGACGTAATTGGTTTCATTTGTAACCATCGAAAATGTAACTATCAACCGCGGTGTCTGCCGGGATACAAAATCATGGACGTCCTGGAACTCGAAAGCTTCCTGCCCTACCGGCTCTACCGGCTCGCCGATGCCGTCAGCCGCGAATTCTCAAGGATTTACAAGGATCGCCACGGCCTGACGCGGCCCGAATGGCGCACGCTGGCCGGTCTAGGACAGCACGGCAGCATGACCGCGACGGCGCTCGGCGAACAGTCGGCGATGCACAAGACCAAGGTTTCGCGCGCCGTCGCCGAGCTCGAACGGCGCCGCTGGCTCACGCGAAAACCGGATGAAAATGACCGCCGAATCGAGCACCTGATGCTGACTGGGGCGGGCCTTGCCGCCTATCGCGAGATGGTGCCGCTAGCAAAGGCGTTCGAGCAGGAATTGCTGGCAAAGCTCAGCGCTGGCGAGCGCACCGCGATCACAAATGGATTGGGTGCGCTCAAGGAGGCTCTGGGCAAGGACTAGGCGCTCACCAGTCCATCACCACCTTGCCCGAATTGCCGCTGCGCATCGCGTCGAATCCGGTCTGGAAATCGTCGATGCCGATGCGGTGGGTGATGAGGCCGGTGACGTCGAGCGGGCCTTGCACCAGTGCGATCATCTTGTACCAGGTCTCGAACATCTCGCGGCCATAGATGCCCTTGAGATGCAGCATCTTGAAGATGACCTTGTTCCAGTCGATCTCGAAGCCGGTCGGCGCGATGCCTAGAATGGCGATCTTGCCGCCATTATTCATGGCGTCGATCATGTCGCGGAAGGCGGGTGCGGCGCCAGACATTTCGAGGCCGACGTCAAAACCTTCGGTCATGCCGAGCGCCGGCATGATATCGCGCAGCTTTTCCTTCGACGCGTCGACCACATGCTGGACGCCGAGCTTTTTCGCCAGCGCCAGGCGCACCGGGTTGATGTCGGTAATGACCACTTTTCGCGCGCCAACGCACTGCGCCACCAGAGCACCCATGATGCCGATCGGCCCGGCGCCGGTGACCAGCACGTCCTCGCCGACGAGATCGAAGGACAATGCCGTGTGCACGGCATTGCCTAGGGGATCGAAGATTGCGGCGATCTCGTCGGGCACGTCGTCGGGAATCGGCACGACATTGTGCTGCGGGATCGCCAGATATTCGCCGAAGGCGCCCGGCCGGTTGACGCCGACGCCGAGCGTGTTGCGGCACAGATGCCCCCTGCCCGCCCTGCAGTTGCGGCAATGGCCGCAGACGATATGGCCTTCGCCCGAAACACGCTGGCCGATCTTGTATTCGGTGACCGCCGCGCCGAAGTCGGCGACCGTGCCGACGAACTCGTGGCCGGTCACCATCGGCACCGGCACGGTCTTTTGCGCCCACTGGTCCCAATTGTAGATGTGAACGTCGGTACCGCAGATCGCTGTCTTCGTGATCTTGATCAGAACGTCGTTCGGGCCGATTTCCGGCACCGGCACCTCTTCCATCCAGATGCCCGGCTCGGCCTTGGCCTTGACCAGTGCCTTCATCATGTTCGACATTCTTTTGTCCCTTGAATCTCTTGATCCGAATGATCCGAAATCGCTTTTCTGTTCCGGCCGTTCAGGAAATCACACCGAGTTCGCGCCCGATCGCGCCGAACGCCTCGACCGCGCGATCGATGTCGGCGCTGGAATGGGCGGCCGACATTTGGGTGCGGATGCGCGCCTGGCCCTTCGGCACCACCGGAAACGAGAAGCCGATGACATAGATGCCGCGCTTCAGCATGCGCGCCGCCATCTCCTGCGCCAGCGTCGCATCGCCCAGCATGACCGGGATGATCGGATGATCGGCGCCTGCAAGCGTAAAGCCGAGCTTACCCATTTCAGACCGGAAGCGCGCCGCATTGGCATAGAGGCGCTGACGCAGCGCATCGCCATTGCCGATCTGTTCGAAAACCCGGATCGAGGCGCTCGCAATCGCCGGCATCAGCGTGTTGGAAAACAGATAGGGACGCGAGCGCTGGCGCAACCAGTCGACCACTTGGCTCTTGCCCGATGTGTAGCCGCCCGACGCGCCGCCCAGCGCCTTGCCGAGCGTGCCGGTGATGATATCCACCCTGCCCTCAACGCCGCAATGCTCGGCCGAGCCGCGGCCGTTCCTGCCAACGAAGCCGACTGCATGGCTGTCATCCACCATTACCATTGCATCGTACTTCTCGGCGAGATCGCAGACGCCCTTCAGATTGGCGATGATGCCGTCCATGGAAAATACACCATCGGTGGCGATCAGCCGAAAACGGCAATCCCTTGCCTCCTTCAGCCGCGCCTCCAGATCGGCCATGTCGTTGTTGGCATAGCGGAAGCGCTTCGACTTCGACAGCCGCACGCCGTCGATGATCGAAGCGTGGTTCAGCGCGTCGGAGATGACCGCATCCTCCTCGCCGAGCAGCGTCTCGAACAGGCCGCCATTGGCATCGAAGCACGAGCCGTAGAGGATCGTATCCTCCATGCCGAGGAAGCCAGAAATCGTCGCCTCGAGCTGCTTGTGCTCTTCCTGCGTGCCGCAGATGAAGCGCACCGACGCCATGCCATAACCATAGCGGTCGAGTGCCTGCTTGGCCGCGTCGCGCAATTCGGCGCTGTCTGCGAGGCCGAGATAATTGTTGGCGCAGAAATTCAGCACCTTTTCGCCACCCACCTCGATCTCGGCCGACTGCGTCGAGGTGATCACCCGCTCGGATTTGTAGAGGCCGGCCGATTTCAGCCCTTGAAGCTCGCTATCGATATGGGAGAGGAATGCCGCACTCATGATCAGGCCCTGTTGAGATTGAATGGACTGTCGCCCCGCGCGGGCGAAAAATCCACCGCAAAAGCGACCGCTTCGGTGATGCGACGGTCAGTGACCAGAATGTGGCTAGAATGCCGCCAACTGGCGGATGCTCAAATGCAGCTGCGGCGCGAAAGAACGCGATAACCATTTCGCGAGCTTTCCACCGCTGCCGCTGTCGCAGCTCTGTCGACTTCCAGAGCTGTTAACACTTTCAAGCCAATGGTTCTCACACCTAACAATCTGTCGGCGAGAGGGACCGCCTCAGAAAATGTCGCAGCAACCGGTGCAAACCATTTCGGGCAGGCTTATACTGTTGATCAAGGCCGGCTATTGGCTGGCGCTGCTGATCATTGCAGCCATGGTGATGGCCTCCTTCATCCTTCTCCAGCAGATGATGGCTGACCAGCGGCACGACGATACGCTGCTCGATATTGTCGGCATGCAAAAGACGCTGTCGCAACGCATTGTCTTCCTTGCCAACGCGGCAGGTACTGCTTCGCGCAACCAACAACCGGCTCTGGTCACCGCATTCAAACAGGCCACGGCGGAGTTCGAGAGGAACTATGACCTTCTGCTCGAGCGGGTCGTCGCCGACCCGGCGTCACCGGCAAGGTTCGATCCGAAATCAGTCGAGAGCGTGCTTTTCGCCAAGCCGTTTCATCTCGACTACTTCTCGGTCGGGCTTATCGCCAACGCCCAACGCCTGGTTTCGGCGTTCGAATCACGACTCGGCATGGCCGATAATGGCGGCTACAAGGGCGGCGGCGAACGCGTCAACCTCGACGCTTCCATCGCCAATGCGACCCTGTCGGGCTATGCGGCACTCGGCCAGCGCATCAGCGCCCATGCCGATGCGCGATCGGAAACACTTCTCGATCTCCATCGAACGCTGTTCTACACCACCATCGGCGTCATCGTGCTGGTGGCACTTTTCATCTTCAGGCCGATGTCGAACGCCATCCTGCGCAAGACACACGAACTGATCGATGCCCGGAATTCCATGGCTTTCATCGCCGTGCATGACGGCCTTACCGGCCTGCACAACCGCACCTTCCTGACCGACCATTTCGATACGCTGATCAAGGGTGCACAGCGTCGGCGAGAGCGGCTTGCGGCGGTCCACCTCGACCTCGACCGGTTCAAGCAGATCAACGACACGCTTGGCCACGCCGCCGGCGACTATGTGCTGGTGGTGACGGCGCAGCGCATGCGCGATTCCTGCCGGGCATCGGATCTCTGCGTGCGTCTCGGCAGCGACGAGTTCGTAATGATCCTCAATGGTGCCGGCGGCACCGAGGACATCAACATGGTCGCCAGGCGCGTGCTGACGCAGATCAACGAACCGATCGTCTTTCAGGGCACGACCATCCTTCCAGGCGCCAGCGCCGGCGTCGCCGTCTATCCGGTCGACGCCGACAATGCGCAAGATCTGCTCGTCCATGCCGACCTCGCGCTCCACTCCGCCAAGAAGCAGAGTGGCAGTCTCTCATTCTTCTCCGAGGAATTGCGGCATGAACTCGATTACCGCAAGCAGCTCGAGCATGACATTAGGATCGCAATCGCGGAGAAGGCGTTCCAGGTCTATTTCCAGCCACAGGTTTCGTTGTCGAACGGTACGATCGGCGGCATCGAGGCGCTGGTTCGCTGGGAACATGCCGAGCGCGGCATGATCACACCGGGCGAGTTCATTCCCGTCGCCGAGAAATGCGGACTCATGCCTGCGATCGGCCGCATTGTCATCGCCAAGGCAATCAGCGAGGCGGCCGAGTGGAACCGCGCCGGCGTCGCCTTCGGACGGCTCGCGGTCAACGTATCCGGCAGCGAATTGCGCGAGCCCGATTTCGACGCCTTCCTCTTCGATACGCTGGAAAAGGCCGGCCTGCCGCCACAAAGACTTTCGCTGGAAATCGTCGAATCCGTGATTCTCGACGACGAGAAGACCGGCATCGCAGCAAAGCTACGGCACATCCGCGCCGCCGGTGTTCATCTCGAACTCGACGATTTCGGCACCGGCTACGCCTCGCTCAGCCACGTCAACCCGAACGAGATCGACCGGCTGAAGATCGATCGCCGCTTCGTCCAGAACATCAATGAGAACGGCGACAACACCAAGATCGTGCGAGCCATCACCGAACTCGCCCGCGGCCTCGGCATCTCGATCATCGCCGAGGGCGCAGAAACCGAGGCCGAGCTCGATTCGCTGATGGCGATCGGCTGCGACCAGGTGCAGGGCTATTCCATCGCCTTCCCGATGCCGCAGGACAAGGCACGCCAATGGCTGGTCGCGCGGGCGCCGAAGAGAGCCAGGCTAACGGTGCTGCAGGGAAGGTTGGCGTAAGGCGCCAGCCCTGACATGCCTCTTTGGAAATGGCGGCCTGACGGGTGAGTCCGGCTAAGGCCGATCTGCCGCTGACTCCCGCAATGGTGGCAAATTCTTCAGCGGATTGAGCATCGGCACCCCGAGCGGTGCAAAATGACGCTCGCTGTCCGTCAGTATCGTCAAACCGTGGACCTCGGCCGTAGCGGCGATCGCTATGTGTTCGAACCCTGGCCGATGCGCCCTTGCCCGATCAAGAATAGACCCGGCGGCATGTGCGGTGCGCAAATCGAAGGGAAGAACCCTTTGTCCGTAAAGGTGCTCGACCGCTTGCCACCAATTGCGTAGCAAAGCCGCCTTTGTCGTCGCACCCTCGCGCTGGGCCTTGGCTATCCCTGCGGCGATTTCGGATACAGTGACAACGGACAGGAACAGGTAATCGCTGGCTTTGTCGAGCCACGTTGCCAGCGCCGCCCGATCCGCCTTCTTGGCCGGAGCGATTGCTGAGATGATGTTGGTGTCCAGCAGAAACATCAGGACAATCGTTACAACGCGACCACCAATCCAAAGCGATCCTCAGATCCGCAGGCTGAACCTGATGCCGTCATAGATCGCTGCGTGGATGTTGCGAGATGCAACCGCATCGCCGATGCGGAAGAGCACGAAACCGCCTTGCGGATTGCGCGCCGGAAAAATGTCGCCGCCATTGACCAGCCGCTCGTAGTCGACCGCGCCGCCATTCTTCGACAGCGGTTTCAGTGCGAGATAGAGGTCATCGAGCGGCAGCGTGCCGTGCTCGACCACCACCTGATCGACCCGCCGCTCGCCGCGCCAGCCGTCGGCGAAGTCTGAGCCGAGCTCCGCAACCAGTTGATTGCCCTCGCGCCGTACCGAGCGCAGCCGTGTGTTTATAGTGATGGTGACGCCCTTCTCCTGGAAGGCGCGCATATACGGCACGTGATTCATGCCGCCCATTTCCGGGGCGAAGAAGCGTTCGGGCGAAACAAGCTCCAGCCTTGCGCCGCTGCCCGCGATCAGCTCGGCGGCTCCCATGCCTTGATGGCCACCATTGTCGTCATAGAGCAGCACGTTTTCGGCCGGCTTGACGCTGCCGGCCATGATATCCCAGCTCGATGTGACGAGATTGTCGCCCGCCGCCAGCGGCGGGTTCTGGGGCAGGCCGCCGGTGGCTATCACCACTACGTCGGGCGACAGCGCCAGAACATCGTCCTTCTCCGCCCAGGTGTCATAGCGGATCTCGACGCCGAGCCGGTCGAGTTCGGCCAGCCGCCAGTCGATGATGCCGATCAGTTCCTTGCGGCGCGGGTTCTGTGTCGCCAGCCGCACCTGGCCGCCGGCCTGGCTCGACGCTTCCAGCACCGTGACCTGGTGCCCGCGCTCGGCAGCGACACGCGCCGCCTCCAGCCCGCCGGCCCCAGCGCCGACGACGACCACGTTTCGCTTCGGTCCCTCGGTCCTGCGGATGATGTGCGGGATATCGGCCTCCCGGCCGGTTGCCGCGTTGTGGATGCACAGCGCCTCGCCGCCTTCATAGATGCGGTCGAGGCAGTAAGTGGCGCCGACGCAAGGGCGGATCTCGTGCTCGCGGCCCTCCATTACTTTCCGAACGATGTGCGGATCGGCGATGTGGGCGCGGGTCATGCCGACCATGTCGAGCTTGCCGGTGGCGATGGCGTGACGCGCGGTGGCGACATCGGCAATCCGCGCCGCATGGAAGGTCGGGAATTTTGTCGCCGCCCTGACCTCACCGGCGAAGTCGAGATGCGGCGACGAGCGCATGCCGGTCACCGGGATGACCCTGGTCAGCGCGGCATCGGTTTCGATCGAGCCGCGGATGATGTTGAGGAAATCGACCTTGCCGGAGCCGGCCAGCCGCCTAGCGATCTCGACGCCTTCCTGCTTCGACAGGCCCTTCTCAAAATCCTCGTCGGCGACCATGCGAATGCCGACGACGAATTTGTCGCCGACCGCTGCCCGCACCGCGTCGAGCACCATGCCGGTGAAGCGCAAGCGGTTGTCTAGCGAGCCGCCGAAATCGTCGTCGCGCTGGTTGGTGGCGGGCGACCAGAAGCCGTCCATCAGGTGGCCATAGGCCTCGAACTCGATGCCGTCGAGGCCGGCGGCCTGGCAGCGCTGGGCGGCGGCGGCGTAGTCAGCGACGATGCGCTCTATATCCCAGTCCTCGATGGTCTTTGGGAAGGCGCGGTGCGCCGGCTCGCGCACCGGCGAGGCGGACAGCACCGGAAGCCAGTCGGCCTTGTTCCAGCCGGTGCGGCGGCCGAGATGGGTGATCTGGATCATCACCTTGCAGTCATGCTCGTGGCAGGCATCGGCGAGTTCGGTGAGCCACGGCACGATGCGGTCGTCATAGACATGCAGGTTGCCGAAGGCGGCCGGGCTGTCGCGCGAGACGATCGCCGAACCGGCGGTCATGGTCAGCGCCATGCCGCCCTTGGCTTTTTCGGCGTGGTAGAGCCGGTAACGTTGCTTCGGCATACCGTCCTCGGAATAGGCCGGCTCATGGCTGGTCGACATGACCCGGTTCTTCAGCGTCAGATGTTTGAGCTGATAGGGCCGGAGAAGCGGATCGTTGGTGGTCATCGTCTTCCTACTGTTTCAAATTGTGCTAAAGAGCGGCAAATTTTTGTTTTTACGCTCGTTGTCCAAAACCGCTGCGCACCCTCGGGTCTGGCCCGTGGGCAGGCTTTGGGCGACATGCAGTAGGGAACCCGCCCATGATCGATACGAAAAACCTTACCCAGCTCGGCACCAACGTCGAGACGCCACAGAGCCCTGAGGCGGCAGTCCTGGAAACCGTGCCGTTTTCGCGCGGCGACGGGCCCCCGGCCATCGTCCGCTTCACCTGCCCGGAATTCACGTCGCTTTGCCCGGTCACCGGCCAGCCGGACTTCGCCCATATCGTCATCGACTATGCGCCCGATACGCTGCTGGTGGAATCGAAGTCGCTCAAGCTGTTCATGACCTCGTTTCGCAACCATGGCGCCTTCCATGAAGAGTGCACCGTCATGATCGGCCGCCGCATTGTCGCCGCGACCAAACCACTGTGGTTGCGCATAGGCGGCTATTGGTATCCGCGCGGCGGCATTCCGATCGACGTGTTCTGGCAGACCGGCGCGCCGCCGGAAGGCGCATGGCTGCCCGACACCGGTGTTGCGCCCTATCGCGGGCGCGGCTGAGCCTGAGTTTCTACGGAAAATACGTTGCATCAGTTGAGCGGCAGCCGCCGGTAGCGGCCAGGGTTGTTCGGGTCGCTGAAATGGCCCATCGGCCCATGCTCGGCGAAGTGCCCCGCCCAGCGCTTCATCGCAGAGGGATCAAGCTCAACGCCCAATCCGTTGCCCTCCGGCACACGCACCGTGTTGCCCGCCTGCCGGAACGGACCGTCCTTGATAACGTCGCCGATCTGCCAGCGAAACAGCGATTGCGATGCTTCGGTAATCCATGGCGTCGCCGCCACGACATGCAGATAGGCTGATGTCATGATGCCGAGGTCGTTGGAATAGCACCAAAAACCCTTGCCCATCGCCTCACAGGCGGCAATGAACTTCAGGGTTTTCGACAAGCCGCCGAGTGCTGCGAAATTGCAGACGAAGTAATCCGGCGCGCCAAGCGCGACGGCCCGTCTGAGATCCGGGATGTGCGTGGAGAACGGAATGCGCGAATGCTGGCGCAGCGCCGCCATCTCCTCGAAGGTCGCGACCGGATCCTCATAATTGCGGATGTTGAACGGCTCGATCTCGCGCAGCACCCAGCGCGCCGTGGTCAGCGACCACTGCATGTTGGAATCGAGTTTGATCTGCGCCTTATCGCCAAGCGCCTCGCGCAGCATGCGCACGGTCCTGATCTCGAGCTCGGGATCGCCCATGATCAGCTTGCCCTCGAAGATGGTCGAGCCATGCTCCTCGCGCATCTTTAGGCAGTACTCGACGATCGCTTCGGACGTCATCTCGCCGCCCGCTCCATTCTGCGCGGCGCGAAACGAAAAATATTCCGAAAACGGAATGTCCTTGCGCACCGCGCCGCCGAGGAGTTTGTAGAGCGGCATGCCGAAGACCTTGCCTCTGATGTCCCACAGCGCCAGCTCGACGGCTCCGAACGCCACTGATGCGGCATTCTCGCCGGTGTTGGCGGTAATCTGCCAGGGCGGCACGCAGCGCGCCTCGCAGTCGGCAATGTCGAGCGGATCGGCGCCGATCAGCGCCGGCGCGATCTCGGCCTTGATCATCTCGCCGAAATGCCACCACGGCGCCTCGCCTAGTCCGACTACCCCTTCGTCCGTCTCGACCTCGATGATCGACTTCGAGGCGCCGCCATAAAGTCCGGCCGTCCACCAGAATGGGGCGTCTAGCGGAACGTTGACATGGGTGACGCGGATGTTGGTGATCTTCATCGTCTGCCTACTCGCATTGGTACTGGCTGAGCGCCCATTCGCCGGTCACCGACAGAAGGTCTGATACCTTCCAGTCGCCGTCGACTTTCCTGAATTTCCACTCCAGCCGGTGCGGATTGCCGGCGACGACGAAGGCGACGACCACCTTGGCTTCGTCGCCCTTGACCGCTTCAATGGTCTTGAGGCTCTTATCGATTTCGGTCTTGTCGTATTCCGCATTGTCCAGCGCCATGTTGGGATCGAGGCATTCGCCCTGCCCGGATTTCCGCAGCGCATCGCTCTTGTCGAGCACCGACTTCGCGGGATCGGCGAAGTGGCTGCGCTGGGCCGGATCGAGCTCGAGCCCGACATGCTCGTAGAACGGTTTCACCACCGCCGTTGGCGAACCCAGCCGCACCGGCGCTGCCGGGGCGCTATCAGTCGGCTGGGACGCGGTCGGCGAAGTTGCAGCATTATCGGCCGGCGCATTTGCGGGCGGCGCGCCGAACAGGCCTTGAGCGGCGGTGCTGCTCAAGCCCGCTGCCAGCAGGCACACAGTCGCCAGGGCCAGGGCGCGGGCCATAGCATCACTCCGGAGTCTGGCCAGCCAGGCACTCGAGCGCACTCAGTGTCCAGCCACTGCTCTTCGAGGTGATGTCGGCGACCTTCCATTTGCCGTCAACCTTCTTCAGCGACCAGACCATTTCGCGTTTGGAGTCATCGCCTTCCGGGAAAAGGTTGAAGGTCACTGTCACGCTGGCGCTGTCGCCATCCACTGTTTCAGACAGCTTCAGTGTCTTGGCGACTGTCTCCTCGTCATAGTCCTGCGCGTCGAGACCGGGGGCGAAGTCGATGCAAGGCACCTCGTCCGGCTTCTTCTTCTGTGCCTGGTCGTTGAGGTCGAACAACTTGGTCACCGGCTCGGTGAAACGGTCGCGGTATTTCGCGTCGGGCTCGAATTTGACCTCGGGCATATAGAAGAATTTCACCGCATTGGCTGCCGGCCCGGCCAGAGCGGGCGCAGGCGCTGCGATCGAGAGAGCGGCGGCAAGAACAGTCAGTCTCATCCGATAATCTCCAGGTTTTCGTGGTGGGAACCGTTCAATACCACGAATCCTGCATCCCGGATTTTTTGCGGCCCATGAAATCCTCTTGGGCGTTAACTCAGGCGCCCTTGGGCGTTAACTCAGGCGCCCTTGGGCGTTAACTCAGGGCCCCTTGGGCGTTAACTCAGGCGTCCAACCAGACGTTCTGGAGATCCATCTCGAAAGTCTGGTGGACAGCGTAATTCTTCACCTTCTTGTCCATGTGGCTGTACAGCTTCTGCCAGAACGGCTGAATGATGACGCCCGAATCCTGCAGGATCTGCTCGATGTCCTTCATCACCTCGCGCCGCTTCTCCACGTCGACGAGCGACAGGGCCTGCTTGAGCTTGGCGTCGAAATCGGGATTCGAATACGCCGTCTCATTCCAGGCCTCGCCGGTGCGATAGCCGAGCGCCAACACCTGAACCCCGAGCGGGCGCATGTACCAGATCGTCATGGAATAAGGATATTTCGTCCAGTCGTTCCAGAAGGTCGAGCCCGGCAGCACCGTTCGCTTCACCTTGATGCCGGCATCGCGCAACTGGCCGGCGATCGCATCGCCGGTGTTCTTCTGCCACTCGTCCTCGACGGTGATCAGCTCATGCTCGAAGTCCGCCTGCCCCGCGTCGGCCATCAGCTTCTTGGCGCCGGCCGCGTCCCGCGTCTTCTTGGGCAGCGGATAATATTCCGGATGGATCGGGCTGACATGGTGGTTCTCGCCGACGGTCCCTCGCCCGGCATAGCCAAGTTGCAGCACGGCGCCGTTGTCGACCGCCATCTGCAGCGCGTTGCGCACCTTTTGGTTGTCATAGGGCTTGTGGGTGATGTTGGTGCGGGCAACCAGTGTGGTCGCTGTCGCGACCTCCGATTTCACCAAATCCATCTTGTCGAGGATGTCGATGAAGTCTGCGGGCGTCTCGAAGTTGATGTCGATCTCGCCGGACTCGAACGCGTTCACGGTGGCGTTGAAGTCGGTGCCGTAGTCGATGAATTCGACACTGTCGAGAGGCGCCTCGCCGCCCCACCACTTGCCGTTCTCACGACGCTTGACGACCGCTTTCTGGCCGACATCATAAGAGACAAGCTCGAAAGGTCCAGTACCGATCGGCTTCTTGATCGGGTCGGCGCCGTCGGCGTCAAAGTTGCGGTGGACGACGAGCGCCGGATAGTCGGTGAAGTTCGGGATCAGCGAGATATCAGGCTCGTTCAGCTTCAGCTTGACGGTGTTGTCGTCGACCTTGGTTATGGCGCCATCCCTTGCCTTGCCGGTCTTTGCGTCGATCAGCGCGCCGACGCGCGCGGCCATCGAATTGCCCGAGGCGCCTTTCTCGCACCAGCGCGTCAGATTGAAGACAACGTCATCGGCGTTGAAGGCATCGCCATTGTTCCAGGTCACGCCCTTGCGCAGGTGCAGCGTATATTCGGTGGCGTCGTCATTGACGTCCCAGCTTTCGAGCAGAACCGGTTCGAAGGTGAACTGTTTGGTGTAGCGCACCAGCGGCTCCAGCCAGGTGCGGGTGACGTTTGCCATCTCCACCCAGTCATAAGTGCGGGGATCCTTCTGCGCCTTCACCGACATCGAAACGTGCAGCGTTCCGCCCTTCTTCGGCTCCTCGGCCAAGGCCCGCTCCGGCACGGCAAGGCCGATCATGCCGTAGGCAAGGGCCGTCGATGCCCCAAAGGCGCTTGCCAGCGCCAGAAATTCGCGCCGGTCTATCCGGCCTGCACGCGTCTCTGCCGCCATTGCCTCGATCGCATTCGGCACGCGATCGCCGTTGCTTCTGAAGATTGTCATTTTTTCCTCCCGTCTGATTCCCGTCAGGTCTTCGCCTGTCCTATTAACTAACGCTGTCCGGCAGCTTCTCCTCACGCAGCGCAATCAAATCTTCGAGACCATCGGCAATGCCCTCATCGAGCTTCGGCTCCTCATAATCCGCGAGCATGTTGCGCGCTTTCTCGCGGCCGCGCGTGTCGTGGTCCTTTGCCCCTTCAGCCTTCCACTGTTCGTAGGAATTGAAGTCCATGATGCTGGGCATGAAGAAGGCGGACTCGAAATGTTCAAGCGTGTGCTGGGTGCCGAGGAAGTGGCCCTGCGGCCCCACCTCGCGGATCGCCGCCATCGCTTCCTTGAAATCGTCGAACGGAAGGCCGCCAGCATATTTGTACCAGCCAACAAGCTGTTCGCAGTCCGTCGCAAATTTTGAATAGCCGCAGGTCAGGCCGGCCTCGAGCCATCCGGCGGAGTGCCAGATGTAGTTGGCGCCGGCAAGGATGGCGGCATGCATCAGCATGTTCGCCTCGTAGCCCGCCTGGGCGTCATTCAGCTTCGATCCGACATGGAAGCCCGACGTGCGCCAGGGCAGCCGGTATTTCCGCGCCAGCGCCCCCATCAGATACATCATCTGGGCCGCCTCAGGCGTGCCGCCCATGGGAGCGCCGGTCTTCATGTCCACCGTAACCATGAACTGCCCGTAGATCTGAGGCGAACCTGGACGGAGGAGCTGTGTGAACGCGACGCCAGCCAGCGCTTCCGCATTGACCTGCGCGACCGCACCTACGGCAGAGGCCGAAGTCGAGGCGCCGCAGAGGGCGAACGGTGCCAGGATCAGCGGCTGGTTGTGACGCGCATAGACCTTCATCGCGTCCAGCATGGTGGCGTCCCATACCAGTGGCGAGTTGCAATTGGTGATCGCCACCAACACAGGGTTGTCACGGACGTAGTCCTCGCCGAAAACGATGCCTGCCATCGCCATCGTGTCTTCGGCTCGATTCCTGGACGTCACGATGCCCATGAACGGCTTGTCGGAATGCTTCAGCGCCGAATGAATGATGTGGAGGTGACGCTTCGGCACCGCAATTTCCATCGGCTCGCAGATGATCGAGCTCGACGAGTGCAGCGCCGGCGCCATGTAAGCGAGCTTATGAAAATTCTGAAGGTCGGCGAGCGTGCCATAGCGCCTGTTGTTGTCGAGGTCGCGCACGTAAGGCGCGCCATACATCGGCACGAAGATGGAATTCTTACCGCCGACGCGGACCGAGCGCTCAGGGTTGCGCGCATTGAGCGTGAACTCCGGCGGGACTTTCGAGACGAGTTCCATCAAGAGCGCGCGGTCAATGCGGACGCGCGTCTCAGAGACATCGGCTCCGGCGGCCATCCACAGTGCTATGGCCTCGTCGTCGCGGAACTCGCAGCCAACCTCTTCGAGGATGGCGAGCGACTCCTGGTGGATAAGCTCGACAGCCTCGTCCGGGACCATTTGGTATGCGGGTATGTTGCGAACGAGCGTCGGAAACGACGCCATGGGAGTTCCCCGCAGCGCCTTGCGGCCCAAGCGGCCGCCACCTCGGCGGCTGGCGTGTTCGGTGACTTCGGCGGCCGGTGCGTTCATGGCAACTCTATCCTCCCAATGACGACCAGCCTAGCGAGAGGAAATACAGCTGTGACGCTGGAAAATCCTGATCTCTTGTATAAGCTCAGCTTATGCGAAGCTTGCGCCATCTGCTGCCATCGGCTGGCAGCCTGATCATTTTCGAGGCCGCCGGGCGGTTGTCGAGCTTTACCGCCGCCGGGCGAGAGCTCGGCATGACGCAGGCTGCCGTGTCCTATGCGATCCGCGGCCTTGAAGAGCAGCTGGGCGCGAAACTGTTCCAGCGCCGGCATCGGCAGGTCAGCCTTACCGAAGCCGGCGAGCGCTTCCACGCCGACGTCTCGCTCGGCCTGTCGCACATCCGCAGGTCAGCGGAGGACCTGCGCCAGCAGGCGACCGGCGGCCATGTGACGCTCGCCGCGTCGACGGCGTTTGCCTCGTTCTGGATGATGCCGCGCCTGCAGCAGTTTCGCGACGAACTGCCGGGCATCGACCTGCGCATCCAGACCGCCGACCGCGATCTCGACATCATCGCCGAAGACATCCCGCTCGGCGTTCGCGGCGGCGAACCGAGGGAATGGCCGGACTATCATTCGCTGCCGTTGGCCGATGAGGAAATATTCCCGGTTGCGGGCGCGAGCTATGTGGCGCGGTTCGGGCTGCCGGAAACGGTCGAGGATCTTCCATCACACCGGCTCATCCATCTCGAAGAGCCGTTTCGCGATGCCGCGAGCTGGGACGAGTGGTTCCAGTCGGCCGGGGTCAACATCACCGATGCCGGGCGCGGTTTGCGCATCAACGACTATGCGCTGGTGATCCAGGCGGTCATGGAAGGGCAAGGTATTGCGCTCGGCTGGGGTCACCTCGCCGAGCGGCTGCTGGCGTCGGGACTGCTGGTGCGTGCGACCGGCCACACGATGACGACCGGCAAGGGATTTCATATCATCTGGTCGAGAAACCGCGAGCTCAGCGACAACGCCCGCAAGGTTCGGGACTGGCTGGCCGCGCAAGCGCGAGGCTCCCATTAATGCTCGTCAAACCGTCACGACAATCTTGCCGAATTGCTCGTTCGACTCGAGAAAGCGATGCGCTTCGACGATCTGGTCGAATGAAAAGGTTTTGGCGATTGCCGGCTTTAGCGAACCTGACATCAATCCGTCGAGGATGAACGCCTTGGCAGCTTCCAACTTCACCGGATCGCCAGTGATCTCGTGGACGAGATAGCCGCGCAGCGTCAGCGTCTTGGCCAGCACGGCGAACAGCGGGAGCGGCGTCGGCTCGGGACTCAAGCCGCCATATTCGATGAGAATGCCACCCCGTGCCATCGCCGCCGTCAAAGGCCCGAATATCGGGCCGCCGACCGCGTCGAGCACCACTCGGATGTTGTCCGGGCTGGCGATTTCCTTCAGCCGGGCTTCCAGATCTTCTTCCGCTGAAGAAATGACATGGGCCGCGCCAAACTCGAGCAGGGCCTCTCTCTTGGCAGATGTCCGCGTGGCCGCGATCGGGGTCGCACCAACCATGTTGGCAATCTGGATCGCTGCAAGTCCGACACTGCTCGAGGCTGCGGTGATGACGACAAAGTCCTCCCTGCTGAGCTTGGCAATGTCGATCAAAGCGCCATAGGCGGTGAGATATTGCATCCAGACGGCTGCCGCCTCTTCCCAGCTGAGCGATGGCGGGTGCTTGACCACGAGATGGGCGGGATATGTGGCAATCTCACCATAGGCGGGCCAGCGGGCCATCGATAGTGGCGGCACGACGCTGACGGCCTCACCTGGCGCAAAACCGCCCACGCCTTCGCCGACGGCTTCGACGATACCCGCTGCTTCAAGGCCAAGACCGGAAGGCAACGGCGGCGTCTGGATATAAGTGCCCGAACGCAGCAGCGCCTCGGCCCGGTTGAGACCCAATGCCTTGACCCGGATCTGAATCTCGCCCCGACTAGGCCTGGGAATATCGACATTCTCGATGCGCAGAACCTCGGGACCACCATGCTCATGAAAACGAACAACACGCGCCATCCGGGTCATAACTCCAAATCATTTGAACTGAATACGCTATGCCAAGGGCCGTCTGGCAGATAAATGATTGCCTGGGCAGAACAGTAGAAACTGAGAGTTTTGAATATGGATCGCCTTACCAGCATGGCCGTGTTCGTCAAAACCGTCGATCTGGGTTCGTTCGCGGCGACTGCTGCCGCTCTCGATCTGTCGGGACCGATGGTCGGCAAGCATGTCCGGTTTCTCGAGGAGCGTCTGGGTGTGCGCCTCATCAACCGGACCACTCGCCGCCAGAGCCTGACCGACTTCGGGCGCGCCTATTATGAGCGCTGCCGGCTGGTGCTCGCTGAAGCCGAGGCTGCAGATGCACTCGCGGCCGATCAACTTTCCGAACCACGCGGAAAGCTGCGCGTCATCATGCCTGTGCATTTCGGCCGGCGCTGCGTAGCCCCGATCCTGCTGGAGCTTGCGCAGCGATATCCTGCTCTGGAACTCGACCTGTCGTTCAGCGATCCCATCGCCGATCTTGCAGAGGATGGCTGCGATCTTGCCATCCGGACCGGCAATCTGGAGGGTCAGGCCGGCGTGATCGCCCGGCGCATCGCGCGCCAGCGCATGGTCGTCTGCGCGTCGCCATCCTATCTCGATATGCACGGGTGGCCACGGCAGCTAGGGGATCTCGGCAGCCACCAGGCTATCATCTACCGCCGTTTGGGCCGTGTCGTTCAACCATGGCTGTTTCCACGCAATGGCCAGCCTGCGCTGGAGGTCATGCCGGTCAGCCGGCTGCGGCTCGACGACCTCGATGCCATCGCCGATGTCGCGGCGGCCGGCATGGGGCTTGCCTGGCTGCCATACTGGCTGGTTCGTGAACGCATTCAGGCCGGCGCACTTGTCGCGCTGTTGCCGGAACAGCCGGGATTTCTTTACGACGCCTATGCGCTATGGCTGCAGACGTCTCACTTGCCGCTGAAGGTCCGTCTGGCCGTCGATGCGCTGGCGGCAGCACTGCCCAGGCTGATGACGTGAAATGCAGGAGTGCGGTGGGCGGCGCGGATTCCTCAATTCTGCCTCTCCCGCATGGGCGGCGAATCCGCGTATAGTGCCTTTATGCCCATCCGCCAGCTTTCCGAAACGATGATCAACCAGATCGCCGCCGGCGAAGTCATCGAGCGTCCGGCAAGCGTGGTCAAGGAACTGGTCGAGAACGCACTCGATGCCGGCGCTGCCCGAGTCGAGATCGTCACCGCCGGCGGCGGCCTCAACCTGATCCGCGTCACCGACGACGGCTGCGGCATCCCGGAGAATGAACTGGCGCTGGCGATCGCACGCCATTGCACCTCGAAGCTCGCCGACAACATTCACGACATCCGCTCGCTTGGCTTTCGCGGCGAAGCGCTGCCGTCGATCGGCTCGGTGGCGCGGCTGTCGATCCGCTCGCGCACGGCCAACGGCGACAGCGCCGCCGAGATCGGCATCGAGGGCGGGCGCGTGTCCGCCATCAGGCCGGCGGCCGCCAATCGCGGCACCACGATCGAGGTGCGCGACCTGTTCTTCGCCACGCCGGCGCGGCTCAAATTCATGAAGGGCGAGCGCGCCGAAAGCTCGGCGACCAGCGATGTGATCAAGCGCATCGCCATCGCTTTCCCCGCCGTGCGCTTCACGCTGGCCGGTTCCGACCGCTCGACGCTGGAACTGCCGGCGACCGACGACAGCCCGGAAGGCCGGCTGCGCCGCGTCGCGCAAGTGATGGGCGCCGACTTTCCGGAGAATGCCATTGCCATCGACGCCGTGCGGGACGGCGTGCATCTCGCCGGTCACGTCTCGATCCCGTCGTTCAGCCGCGCCAATGCGCTGCAGCAATATGCCTATGTCAACGGCCGGCCGGTGCGCGACAAGCTTATCGCCGGCGCCATCCGTGGCGCCTTCGCCGACGTGCTGCCGCGCGACCGCCATGCCGTGACGGTGCTGTTCCTGACGCTCGATCCGGCCATCGTCGACGTCAACGTCCATCCGGCCAAGGCCGATGTCCGCTTCCGCGATCCGGGGCTGGTGCGCGGGCTGATCGTCGGCGCCATCCGCGAGGCGCTCGCCAATGCCGGCATCCGCGCCGCCACATCAGGTGCGGCCGGCATGATGGCGGCGTTCCGGCCGGGCGCGGCGTCCTATGCCCATGCCGGTCCGGCCAATGGCCATCGTGGCTACGAGGCCGCCTATCGGGCATCGGGCTTTGCCGGGTTCGATGCTGCCCGTTCGCCGCAGCGGCCGCTCGATATGGGCTCTGCAAATGGCGGCTTCGGCGAGGACGAGCAGGCGGCCTTCGATGCCGGGCCGCTGCACAGTGCCGACGCGCGCGCCGGGCAAACCGAAGCGGCGGACACGCTGCTCGGCACGGCATTGGGCGCCGCGCGCGCGCAAGTGCATGAGAACTATATCGTCGCCCAGACCAGGGATTCGCTTGTCATTGTCGACCAGCACGCGGCGCATGAGCGGCTGGTCTACGAGGCCTTGAAGAACGCCCTCCACTCACGCGCGGTGCCGTCGCAGATGCTGCTTTTGCCCGAGATCATCGATCTGCCGGAAGAGGATGCCGAGCGGCTTGCCTTGCATTCCGAAACGCTGGCCCGCTTCGGCCTCGGCATAGAGCGTTTCGGCCCGGGTGCTGTCGCCGTGCGCGAGACGCCGTCGATGCTCGGCGAAACCAATGTCCAGCAGCTGGTACACGACCTTGCCGACGAGATCGCCGACAACGACACGGTCGACACGCTGAAAGAGCGGCTGGACAGGATAGCCGCGACCATGGCCTGCCACGGCTCGGTGCGTTCCGGCCGCCTGCTCAAGGCAGAGGAGATGAACGCACTGCTGCGCCAGATGGAAGCGACGCCGGGATCCGGCACCTGCAACCACGGCCGCCCGACTTATATCGAGCTCAAGCTTGCTGATATCGAAAGACTGTTCGGGCGGCGGTGAAGGGACTGAGCTTGTCAGTTCTGACGGCGCAGTCCCCCTCTCCGGCCGCTTCGCGGCCACCTCTCCTCCATTAAAATGGGGGCGAGGAAACACCAATCGCCAAGGCCGCGACCCCGGAAAACTTGGGTTCCTCGCCCCACGAAGTGGGGAGAGGTGGTTTGCGAAGCAAACCGGAGAGGGGAAATCATAAAGAGCCGTTCGAAACAGATCTCTATGATTCAAGCAAACCTTCGAGCCTCTGATTTACCTCTTCAAATTCACCACGATCACACCGCCCAGCGCCAGTGCGCCACCGAGAATGCCGAGCAGCGTCGGCACCTCGCCCAGCCAGAAGAAGCCGATCAGCGTCGCTACCGGCGAAACCAGATAGAGGAAGTTCGAGGCGCGCGCCGCCGGCAGCCGCGAAAGCGCTGTTGACCAGGCGGCGTAGGCGATGAGGCTCGGCACGATGCCGAGAAAGATGACGGCGCCGAGACCGGCGTTGTCGGCAACCGCCCCCTGCGCCAGGCCGCTCGGCAGGAAAGGCAACAGGCAGAGCGCGCCGAGCACCATGTTCGAGGCCGAAATGGTCAATGGATGATGGCTGGCAAACAACGGCTTTTGCACGATGGTGTTGACGGCAGAGCACAGCGCCGAGCCGAGGACCAGAAGCGCGCCATTGTTGAAATACAACCCTTGCCCCTCGCCCATGGCGATGATGCCGATGCCGGCGAAGGACAGGAATGTGCCGGCCCACGCCAGGCCCGAGAAGCGTTCGCCGAGCAGCGCCATCGCCATGATCGCGGTGAAGATCGGGCTGACGTTGATGATGAACCCGGCAGCACCAGCCGAAACGGTCAGTTCGCCGAAATTGAGCATTACCGTGTACAGCGCAACGAAGACGGCGCCGCCGAACCCGAAGCGCCACAATTCATCGAGCCGGGGCAGCGCCGGCCGCTTGACGGCGAGGAAGATCGCCGCCGGTACCGCCGCGATGGCGAAGCGCAACGCGCCGAGTTCCAGCGGCCCGAAAGCGACGAGGCCGGCACGGATCGCCGGAAAGGCGGAGGCCCAGCCGACCACTGTCAGCGCCACCGCAATGGCCGCCGTGGTATCTATCCGCTGTGTCGTATTCAACGTGCCGGTACAGGCGTTCATGTCATTATTCCCGCGTTTCATGTCCTTAAACACACAAAACGCCTTTCCTGATCGGTTGACAAACGACCAAATCGAGGGTCAGCTGTGACTATGGATCACAGCTCGGACGCAATACTGCCGCTCGAAACCCTGCGCGCCTTCGACGCCGCGGCGCGGACGGGCAGCTTTTCGGCGGCTGCCGAGAAACTCAACCTCACCCATGGCGCCGTCAGCCGGCAGATCGCCAAGCTCGAGGACTGGCTCGGGCTGAAAGTGTTCGATCGCGGCGCGCGTGGGGTAGCGCTGACGATCGAAGGCAACCGCCTGCATCTGCGCACCACTGAGGCCTTCGCGCTGATATCCAGCAATTCGGACCGCTGGGTCGAACCGCGCGGCACCGCCGTGGTGCGGCTGACCTCGATCCCTTCGGTCAGCGGGCTGTGGCTGATGCCGCGCATGGCGGCGCTGGAAAACAATCCGTCCAAGCTGCGCATCGTGCTCGACGTCGACATCCGCCAGGCGGACCTTGCCGATGACGGCATCGATCTGTCGATCCGCTGCGGCCGCGGCCGCATCCCTGGCCGCGTCTCGGTGCAGCTGTTCGAGGAACATGTGTTTCCGGTCGCCTCGCCGGACCTCGCCCGCGAGATCGGCCGTGGCGACCCTGCCCGGCTGCTCAAATTCCCGCTGATCAACGATTCCGACGCCTCGGCCTGGCGCGCCTGGTTTGCCGCGCAGGACATGGACTATCGCCCGCGTCCGCAGGACCGCCGCTTCGAGGACTACAATCTGGTGCTCGACGCCGCAGCCCATGGTCTCGGCATCGCGCTGGCGCGGCCGCCGATGACCGAGAATCAACTGAAGTCAGGCCGCATCGTCGCTGTGGACGACCGCATCGTTCTCAGCCCGATATCCTACTGGCTCGACCGGCCTACAGGGCGACCGCGCGCCGCCGCCGCCGAGCTTGCCCGGCGCATCGCGGCCCAGGCCGGGCTGGCGGCGGAAAAGATCGAGGAGTTCATCGTAGCCGAACAGTAGGATGCCGGACATCCACTTTGCCGGCTTGCTCGGCTGGTTGTCGTCTGAAACAGAGCCGACCAGAGCCAATCTTGTCTCGCTCAAGCTTGACCTTGCCGGCATTTTGTGGCGATGACATCGTCATGAACCTCGGCTCCATGTCATGATGAACCGCTTCGAAGGCCCCGGCGGCAAGGAAGCCCGTATCCGCTACCTGGACGGCGACTTCCAGGTGACCAGCCCCGGCGCCTTCGTGCGCTGCGCGGTCACTGGCGAAAGCATCCCGCTCGATGAGCTCAAATACTGGAGCGTCGCCAGGCAGGAGCCCTATGTGAGTGCCGCGGCCTCGCTGCGCCGCGAGATCGAGGCACATCCCGAAATGCGCAGCCGGCGCTAGTCTGACGCATATGAAAGCCGCTCTGTAGCGATCCTGTCCCTCCGGCATCTCCGCAAAAGTTCGACCGCCGCGGCGCTCGAAGGTTCTCTGATTCAGCCCTGCAGCTTGCGCTGCCGCCAGGCATCCAGCGTCTCGTCGATGATGCGTTCAGGCACGTGGTCGGGATCGAACACGGTGTCGATCTCCAGCACATCGAGCTGTCCGAGGAAATCGGCGGACGCGGCATCGTGGCGCAGCCGAGCGGCGTCCTTGGCGGTGGTGATGAGCCCAAGTCCGGCACCTCGCGCTGTCGCTGACAGTTCGGCAAGCTCGTCCTCGCCATAGAAATGATGGTCCGGAAACGACCGGGTCAGCGCAACCTCGCCGCCGGCCTCACGGACCGTGTCGAAGAATTTGTCGGGATGGCCGATGCCGGCAAAGGCGAGGAATCGCTTGCCGGCCAGCCCCGCCTTGCGGCTTGGCCGTGTACGCGCCTCGAAGATCGGCCGGCCGGCACGCGCCGCCTGGCGGACGACCGCATCGGCAGCAAGGCCATCGCCCATCTTCAGCAGCGCGCTGGTGAAAACCAGTTGGTCGACGATATCAGCCCTGAGCGGACCGCCAGGAATGACGTGGCCGTTGCCGACGCCGTAGCGTGCATCGACGACGACCAGCGCATAGTCGATATGGATGCGGGCGCTCTGGAAACCGTCATCCATGATCAGGAAATCACAGCCATGCTTTTCCAGTAGAAGGCGCGCGCCGGCGGCACGGTTCGGCGTCACTGCGACCGGCGCGTGCTCGGCCAAAAGCAGCGGCTCGTCGCCGACATGCTTGGCGGCGTCGTGATGCGGATCGACGACATGCGGCTGCGCGAAGGAGCCGCCATGGCCGCGCGACAGGAAACCGGGATTGAGCTGCATGCGCCTGGCCTGCCGGGCCAGGGCGATCGCCACCGGCGTCTTGCCGGTGCCGCCGACGGTGAAGTTGCCGACGCACAGCACCGGCGCCTCGACTTTTTCGCGCGCGGCCGAGCGCATGCGGCGGCCGGCAACGAGCGCATAGATCGCGGACAGCGGCGCCAGCGCCAGCGCCCGCCAGTCCGGTTCTTCCCACCAGAAGGGGGGCGCTTCGCTGGCCATCTTAGCGGCCGTTGGCGCCCTTGAGGCGCGACTTGACGACCAATGGCTGAATGTAAGGTTCGAGCGACTTCAACGTGAGCGCCAGCGCACCGCGCATCTCGTCGACGGTCGCCGCGCCGGCCGCCATCATCTCATGGCGAGCCACCTCGTTGCTCAACAGGAAATTGACGGCGCCGGCCAGCATGTCGCGGTCGCGCACCAGCTTGGCGCCGCCGCTGTCGAGCAGGCGCTGATAGGTCTCGCGAAAGTTCTGAACATTGCGGCCGGCCAGCACCGCCGTGTCGAGCATGGCCGGCTCCAGCGGGTTCTGGCCGCCCTCCGAGGTGAGCGAACGACCAACGAAGGCGATCTCTGTCAGCCGGAGATAAAGCCCCATCTCGCCCATCGTGTCGCCGAGCAGAATGTCCGTATCGGCGATGATCCGGTCGCCCTTGCTGCGCCGAGCGACTTTCAGGCCCATGCCGGAAATCTGCGCGGCAAGCGCTTCGGCGCGATCGGGATGGCGCGGCACGACGATCGTCAAAAGACCGTGGTGACGCTTGTGCAGCATCGCGTGAACCTCGGCAGCGACCACCTCCTCGCCGTCATGGGTCGAGATCGCCGCCCAGGTCGGGCGGGCGCCGATCTGGCGCTTCAGCGTGTACAGCGCCCTTTCATCGGCCGGCGGCGGCGTGGTGTCGACCTTGAGATTGCCGGATACGGTGACCGGCCGGGCGCCGAGCGAGAGGAAGCGCTCGCCGTCGACATCCGACTGGGCAACAACATGGGCAAGATTCTCGAACAGCGCCTCGGCGATGTTGGCGCGTTTCTTCCAGGATTTGAACGAACGGTCCGACAGCCTGCCATTGACCAGCACCTGCGGCACACGGCGCGCACCAAGCTCCAGGATGGTCATCGGCCAGATCTCCGATTCGGCGATGATCGCCAGATCCGGCCGCCAATGGTCGAGGAAGCGGCTGACCGCCGGCTTGAGGTCGAGCGGCACATATTGGTGGATGATGCGATCGCCGAGCCGTTCGTCGGCAACCTGAGCGGAGGTGACAGTCCCTGTCGTCAGCACGATGTTGACGCCGTAGTCGAGGATGCTCTCGACCAGCGGCACGACGGCGATTGTCTCGCCGACGCTCGCCGCGTGGATCCAGATCACCGGTCCCTCAGGGCGCTCGCGCCCGGCGATGCCATAGCGTTCGCGCCGGCGAATTCGGTCCTCCTTGCCCCTGGAGGTGCGCCAGGCGACATAGGGTCCGATCAGCGGGTAGGCGACTGCGCCTGCGAAA
The DNA here is from genome assembly GCF_053850215.1 of Mesorhizobium sp. f-mel. Lineage (NCBI taxonomy): Bacteria > Pseudomonadati > Pseudomonadota > Alphaproteobacteria > Hyphomicrobiales > Phyllobacteriaceae > Mesorhizobium > Mesorhizobium sp. f-mel. The sequence continues at coordinate 55,319 of NZ_JBSPTO010000020.1, read as the reverse complement.
CGATACGCCGTCAGGAAGGTGCGCGCCCAGCGCTCGCTCATTTTGAGCCATCCACGAGGCGATAGGCCTCGGCGGTCGCGGCGTTGAGCGCGGCCGTGACCTCCTGGCGCTTGCGTTCCATTTCGGCCTCATCCGCATTGGCCGGAACGAAAACCGGCGCTCCGACGACAATCGAGGAGCGGCCGAACGGCAGGTTGATCGTGGTCTTGTCCCAGCTGCGCTCCAGCACCTTGCGGCGGCTGGTGGCGATGGCGGCGGGCAGGATCGGTCGGCCCGAAAGCCGCGCCAGGAGAACGATGCCAAGCCCCGCATCGCGCGGCGTGCCATGCGGAATATCAGCGATCATGGCGACGTTCTTGCCGGTGGCGAGTGACTTTTTCAGGGCGATCAGCGCTGTGGCGCCGCCCTTGTCGCGGCGCTTCGAGTTTTCGCGTCCGCCCGAGCCGCGCACCGCCTCGATGCCGAATTTCTCGATCATCAGTGCATTGAGCTCGGCATCGGCACTACGCGACACCATGGCGACCAGCGGCCGTCCTTTGGGATAGTAGGCCGGAGTCAGAAGATGCTGGCCGTGCCATAGCGCGATGATGATGGGTTCGAACTGCGAATAGGCGCCGCCCGACATCTGCGCCGACCCGTCGACGACACGGTTGGTCAGGCGGATGATGCGAACGAACTGCGCAAATAGGCTGGCGATGGCGTTCTTGACGAATCGCGATTGCGCCAGCGGTTCGCGTATTTTGCGCCAGAATGTCTTCGAGGTGCCACCGCGGCGCCCCCTTACCGCGGACCTCGTGGGCGGCCCTTTCACGGCTTCATGATCCATCAATGTCAACCGGCGGCCTTGTTGTCGGGGTCGAGCAACCGGTGCAGGTGAACGACGAAATAACGCATGTGGGCGTTGTCCACGCTGGCTTGGGCCTTGGCTTTCCACGCCGTTTGCGCGGACTGATAATCCGGATAGATGCCGACGATATCGAGCGCGTCGAGATCACGGAATTCTGTCCCGCCCAGCGTCTTCAGTTCCCCGCCGAACACCAGGTGCAAAAGCTGCTTCTTTCCGTCTTCCGCGGTCATGTCGGTCCTTCACATATCGTGAGTTTGTGACAGGTCTAGACCAAAGCCGCCGACTTTGGAACCATTGATGATATGTTCAACCGTTCAGCCCTGCGATGATGCCGGAGAGCACGGCGAGCAGTTCGCCGCTGCCGGCAACCAGCGCGCCGTGGTGGATCACTTCGCCGGCATAGCGCGGTGCGCGGCCATTCTGGTCGAGCAATGCGCCGCCGGCCTCGCGCAGGATGAGATCCGCCGCGGCGATGTCCCAGTCATGGGCGTTGGGTTTGACGAAGGTCGCGTCGAGCCTGCCATTGGCGACCATCGCCAGCCGGTATGCGAGCGAGGGAATATAGGGCACGCGGCTCAGCCGGCCCTGCCATTCCGCCGGCATCAGCCCTACCAATGGCTTCGGCCCGCCGATTTCGACCATTGCTGCCGGGCGGCGCACGGCAATGCGACGGCCATTCAGGAACGCCCCCTCACCGGGCAGCGCCCAATAGGTCTCCTCGGTGGCGGGACATTCGAGAACGCCGGCAAGGGTGCGGCCGTCCTCGACCACCGCGACGCTGACGCACCAGGAGCGAAGGCCTTCGAGGAAGCCGCGCGTGCCATCGATCGGATCGACGACGAAGGTGCGGCGGGCGGCAAGCCTTGCCGGATCGTCGGCCGTCTCCTCCGACAGCCAGCCATAGTCCGGCCGCGCTGCAAGCAAGGTTTCGCGAAGATAGGCGTCAGCGGCGTGATCGGCCTCGCTCACCGGCGAGGTGCCGCCCTTCATCCACACCTGCGGATTGTTGCCGAAATAGCGCATGGCGATGGCGCCCGCCTCGCGGGCGGCGTCGCGCAGCAGTGGCAGATCCTCGCGAGCCCCGGCGGAGGTGACCTGGTCAAGCTCCGGCAAGGGTCATGCCTTCGATCAGAAGCGTTGGTGCGGCGGTGCCGAAATTGCGATCGAGATCGCTCGCCGGAACCATGTTGAGGAACATGGACTTCAGGTTCGAGGCGATGGTCACTTCCGCAACCGGATAGGCGAGCTCGCCATTCTCGATCCAGAAGCCGGAAGCGCCGCGACTGTACTCGCCAGTCACCATGTCGACGCCCTGGCCGAACACTTCGGTGACGTAAAAGCCTGATTTGAGCGACTTGATGAGGTCTTCGGGCGTCCGCTCGCCCGGCTCGATAGCGAGGTTGGTTGATGACGGCGAGACGGAGGAGCCGTTGCGCGAACCGCGCCCGTTGGTGGTCAGCCCCAATTCCCGCGCGGCCGAGGTGGAGAGGAACCAGTGGTTCAAAACGCCCTTCTCAACCATGAGCAGCTTTTCGCCCTCGATGCCTTCACCGTCGAACGGACGCGACGCCTGGCCGCGGAGCCGGAGCGGCTCGTCGGTGACGGTGATCGCGGCCGCCGCCACCTGCTTGCCCATCATGTCGCGCAGAAAGCTGGTCTTGCGCGCGACGGACGCGCCGTTGATGGCGCCGGCGAGATGACCGGCAATGCCGCGGGCGACGCGCGGGTCGAACACTACATCGACCGGCCCGGTCGCCGCCTTGCGCGCGCCGATGCGCCGCGCGGCGCGTTCGCCGGCCTTGCGGCCGATGTCCTCGGGCGCGTCCAGGTCGGAGAAATGCTGGCGCGAGGAGAATTCATAGTCGCGTTCCATGCCGGTGCCCTCGCCGGCGATCACGCTGGTCGAGCGCGAAAAGCGCGACGCGACGTAGTGGCCGACAAAGCCGTGCGAGGTGGCGAGCACCAGCCCGCCAAGCCCGGCGTTGGCGCCGCTGCCGGCCGAATTGGTAACGCCCTTGACGGCAAGGGCCGCCGCTTCCGCGGCCAGCGCCGCTTCCTTCAACTGGTCGGCCGAGACTTCCGTTGGATCGAACAGATCGAGGTCGCGCGGCTTCTTGACCAGCAAGGCCGGATCGGCGAGGCCCTGATAGGGATCTTCCGGCGAGACTTTCGCCATCGCCACGGCGCGCTCGGCTAGCGCTTTCGGGTCGGAGGCAGCGGTTGCCGAGACGCTCGCCACCCGCTTGCCGACGAAGACGCGTAGCGAAACATCCTCGCTCTCGGACGCCTCGGTGCCCTCGACCTTGCCAAGCCGCACCGACACGCCGGTCGAACGGCCGCGCACCGCAACCGCGTCGGCGGCGTCGGCGCCGGCCCGTTTGGCAGCCTCGACCAGGGCCGCGACGCGGTCGGTCAATTTCGCTGAGTCCAGCGTATCGGTCATGTGCATAGTCCTGTTTTCCCGCCGGGCGGGCGCTCCGCACCATCTATTGTTCCAATGTGGCTTGTGCAATGGCAGAAGTGGCAAGCAGGGTAGATCGGCCAGCAGACACTCGTCTTTAAGCGGCATGATCCGAGCGGGTCTCAAAGGCTGCTTCGCAGCGATTTCGGACTGGCCGATGGCCCTTTGACGCCGTGCTCCGACCACATGCGGACGTGCGATTGCGGTAACGCCTTTGTCCTTTCCACTCATGATCGGCACCTGCCCGAAACCGCTAAATTTAGCGATTTCTCGTGTGTCCTTGGAACTTTGTAGCTTGCGTTCCATTTTCAATCGCATGCGAGACTCTGTGATCCAAAGCATCAGGACTGCGGTGAACGTGTCGCCGCCGCGGTACTCGCTGGTCCTTCCCATATACAATGAAGAACAGGTGCTGCCTCGACTAATCGAGCGGATCAGTTCGCTGATCTGCCGGTTGGACGGCGAGGCTGAGGCGATCTTCGTCGATGACGGAAGCCTCGATGGAAGCGTCGAATACCTTCGGAACGTCGTCGCCGTCGAGCCGCGCTTCCGGCTGATCGAGCTTTCCCGCAATTTCGGCCACCAGGTCGCGATCACTGCCGGCATGGACGCGGCTGCGGGTGATGCCGTCATCGTCATGGATGCCGACCTGCAGGACCCGCCGGAGGTGGTTCTCGATCTGGTGGCGAAGTGGAAGGAAGGCTTCGAGATCGTCTATGCCCGCCGTGTCAAGCGTGAGGGCGAATCCTGGTTCAAGCGCTTGACGGCGAGCCTCTTCTACCGCCTGCTGGAGAAGATGACGTCGGTCGACATCCCGCGCGACGTCGGCGATTTTCGCCTGGTCGGACGCAAGGCTCTGGAAACCTTCAAGCAAATGCCCGAACATGATCGTTTCGTCAGGGGCATGTTCGCCTGGATGGGGTTTAAGCAGACGGCGGTGCCTTTCGAACGCCCCGCGCGGACGCTTGGCCAGACCAAATACCCATTCTGGAAGATGATGCACCTTGCCGTTCACGGCATCGTCAGCTTCTCCGAGAAGCCGCTGCGCATGGCGCTGTGGGGCGGATTGGCCATCTCCGCGCTTGCGGTGGTGTTCGGTACCTTCGCCATCTTCGCCTGGATTTTTGAAACCGGCATCATTGCCGGCTGGACATCCACTGTGGTGATCGTGTCGCTCCTTTGCGGCATCAATCTTTTCATGACCGGCGTGATCGGGCTCTATGTCGGCGGTATCCACGCTGAGGTCAAACGCCGTCCGCTTTACGTGATCGATCGGGTCGCCGGCTTCGACACGGCAGTGCGCGCTGCCACCCCGGGTGATAGCCGTCGATCGTTTCGGAAACCCAGAAACGGAGCCTCGGCCGATGGCCGAACTCTTCGACAGCTATAAATCAAATTATGGCGAGGCGGTCGCAGGATCCATCCGGTTTTCCGGACTCAAGCACGACTTCTTTCTGATCGCCAAGGCCGACCTGCTGCGGCGTCTCGTGGTCGAGCGAAGGCTTCGGCAGGGCGGTGCCGGTGTGCGGGCGCTGGATGTCGGCTGCGGCGTCGGGTCGCTCCACCCTTATCTCAAAGGCGTCTTCGAGCGCCTGGATGGCTGCGACGTCTCGGAGGAATCGATCCTGCGCGCCGGTCAGGACAATCCAGGTGTGACCTACCGCGCCTGTACCACGCCGAGCCTGCCTTACGAGGACGGCGCGTTCGATCTGGCTTTCGCCAGTTGCGTCGTCCATCATGTTCCGCCCGTCTCCTGGCTCGATTTCTTCCGGGAGATGCGGCGCGTGGTGCGGCCGGGCGGCGTCGCCTGCATCATCGAACACAATCCCTATAACCTGCTGACGCGTCTTGCGGTGTTGCGGTGTCCATTCGACCAGGACGCGGTCCTGCTCAACGCGGCCAAAGCAAGGTCCCTCTTTCAGGAGACGGGCTTCAGCGATATCCGATCCGAGCATTTCCTGCTGCTGCCCTCGGCCAGGCCCTTCGCCCGAAGACTCGAACGCGTGCTCGCGCCCATGCCGCTTGGAGCCCAGTACGCGTGCAGTGCGTATGTCTGAGGGCCGTTCGACCGCCCGCATCGGGCTGAAGCTGCTGGCGCGCTTCGGGTTGGTCGGCATCGCCGCGACAATCCTGTATGCTGCCTTGGCTATCGGTTTGGTCAAATCGGAATGGATCGGCTTCTCGCCCGTCCAAGCATCGCTTGCAGCTTACGCCGCGGCTGCCGTGTTCTCGTATCTCGCCCATAAGTCAGTAACGTTCATGTCGAGCGGATCGCACCGATCGGAAGCTGCGCGTTTTCTCCTGCTGACGGCGACAGGCTTCGCCGTGGCTTACACGGCGCCGGCGCTTTTGACCGCGAAACTCGGCCTGCCGCCCATCATTGCCATTCTGGTTACATGCCTGCTTATTCCAGCGGTCAATCTGCTCATGCTGGACCGATGGGTTTTTGCGCAGCGTAGACCCGGCCAGCAAGGCGACCGCTCTACCTAATCCACCTCAATGGCATCCAGCCGGAACGACACCAGCTTGATGGAGCGCTTATAGATGTTGCTGGCGGCCGGAGTTGGCGGAATGCCGTCGAGATAATCGAAGGCAATTTCGAGTGTATCGGCCTTGCCGAGCGCCGCCGACGGAATGACGAACGAGACCGTTCGGGGTTCTTTGCCAGACAGCGTCACCGCATGCGCCCGAACACCGTTCACCGAGATCACAACCCTCTGTGTGATCTGTGGAGGACGAATGACGGCGGCCATCTGCAGTGTGGCTGTCAGCCCGTTGCGCAACGGCGGTATCTTCACGCGGAGCCGCGAGGTTTCGCCCAGGGAATGGGTGCCGTCGGCGACGGGTCCCGACCAGCCGCAGACCTTTATGCCAGCTGCCTGCTTGGCGCCGTCATTCCGGAACGATATCGTCTGGCCAAGTGTGTAGCTGCCAACGGCATCGCGGTTGAGGCAGGTCGTCGTCCGATCGATGTAATATGCGCGATAATCGGCATTGACGTTCGGATTGAGAGCAAGCGCTAGGATGACGATCTCGGACCCGGCCAGAACCGCCGCGAGCACGTAGCCGCCGAGCGAGGCGGCGCGTCTGTAAGGCCCCAGAGTGTCAGACCAAGGCAAGGTAGCCTCCGATCCACGCCACCGTCGTGAAATAACAGGCGCCGAGGAAGAGAACCAAAGCTGCGAGCCAAATGAGCCTCGACGCCGACAACAGGACGGCGAGCAACATTGTCAGAGGCGCAAGCCCAATGACGTATCTGACCATCGAGGCCAGGTTGGTGATCAGCGGCAGGATGATGCAGAGCGCGCAGAAGAGTGCCGCGCCATATTGCCTGCGAGCCGCCAGAACGGCTGACAGCGCCAATCCGGTGATCGCGGCCAGCGCGCTCCATTGCGGCGCCGTGGGCAGCCATCCGATGGTCGGAACAGCTGAGAGCCCGTCCCATAGAAAGACCAGCGGATTGCCGGCCACGCGTCCGAAGGCGCGCTGGATGTGCAAGAATGCAAAGCCGTCTCCGACGGTGAGGTACAGGAACAGGATGTAAGCGAACAAACCGGCAGGCGAGATGAAGACAGCGACCAGCAGATCCGGCCGGCCAAGCACCCAGCGCGGGAAAGACAGCGTCGACCCGCCCTGCTCGCGGTGCTCCCTGAACATTTGAATCACGGTCGCAAATACGACGAAGACCCCGACTAGCCTGGTCGCCGACAGCAGCGCGGATGAAACACCCGCGGCGAGATAGCTGGACCGCTTGAGCGCCAGAAAAACGCACGAGGTCAGGAGCACGAAAAGAGGTTCGCTCAGGAAGGTCGTGAAGTGAAAGGAGAACGGGCCGCTCAGCAGAAAAGCGCAATACAGCACATAGGCCCGCATGTTCTTCTCGAGCAGCGGCCATGCCACCAGACAGGCGGCGTAGCTGCAGACAATGGAGGTGATGGTGGCGACCAGTATCGTCTGGAAAGGGAAGATAACCCGAATCGTCGCCACCAGCATCGGGTAGAGCGGGAAGAAGCCCCAGCGACCGACATTGCTGTGGTCAGGAATGGGAAAGCGCTCGTAACTTTGTTCGCTGATGTCAATATACCAGGCGCAATCCCAGCGGCAGAGAGCGCGGGCATAAGCCGCGAAACCTGGTTCCTCCGACACAGAAACAAATGCTGCATAGCGAATGGCCAGTCCGCTGATCACGAACAGCAACGGCACCGCTGCGACGGTCAGGACCATGGCGCGAGCGCCAGCGCTCGCACGCGCGACATCTTCGAGCGCCAACTCTGCCTCCACCCATTCGAGTGGCTGGCGCCACTCTCCCCTCTAAACCTAGCGCCGCCGGGGCAAATTCAAGACATCCCTTTCGTCGGCGGCATCATCTTCGTCCCCGGATCACGAGTCTCTCAGCCAGACGAGCATCTCGCCGGGATCGCGGTTGTCCCACGCAAAATAGGGAACGGCGGTGACTTTCGTCTCCTCCACCGCCGGTGGTTCGGTGCGGTAGAGCCCGTCTTTCCAGTTTTCAAAGGCCTCTTTCTCGGCAACTGCCGAGAGCGTTACGACGCCGCCCAACAGGTTCGGCTCCTCACGCGCCTCGATGTTTGCCGTCCGTGGCAAGGCGATGCGGTGCAGCTGGCCGGCATTGTCGGTCTCCTCGACGCAATAGATCAGCGGACCGCGGGCAAGCGCGACGCGGCCGATATCCTGCCGGACCTCCGGATTGGCGTAGAGCCGGTCGACGGCCATTTCGAGGTCGAGCTCGACCTGGTCACCCTTGCGCCACTCGCGCCGGATCGCGGCATAGCCGTCGTTGGTTACGCTACCCAGATCGACTGCCTCCCCGTTCACCTTGAGCGCCGCCTTGCGGCACCAGGCTGGCAGGCGCAGGTGCAAGGTAAACTCGGTCGGCGCCTCGGGCTCGATCGTGATCGAAACTGCCCCGTCCCACGGATAATTGCTGGCCTGGGTCAGCTCTATTTGCGTCCCCGCGATATCGAAACGAGCCGTGCTGTTTCCATAGAGATGGACGGCGAGTGCATCGTCCGACAGACTGTAGAAATAGCTGCCGATCGAAGCCACCATGCGCCCGATATTGGGCGGACAGCACGGGCAGCGATGCCATTTCCAGCGGTTGTGCTCCCCCCGGCTTTCCAGCGGATTTTCATAGAAGAACAGCGAGCCGTCGAGCGACAGGCCCGAGATCGAGCCGTTGTAGAGAGCTCGCTCCATCATGTCGGCGTAGCGGGCATTCGGACCCATGCCGAGCATGCGGCTTGCCCAGAACACCAATCCGACCGAAGCGCAGGTCTCGGCATAGGCGGTGTCATTGGGCAGGTCGTAGTCGGCGGTAAAACCCTCATTGTGCGACGACGGTCCAATGCCACCGGTGACGTAGAGGTTCTTGGTCGTGAGATCGTCCCACAGCCGGTCGAGCGCCACCCGCAGCGTGTCGTCGCCATATTCGGTGGCGATATCGGCCATGCCCGAATAGAGATACATCGCCCTGACCGCGTGGCCGACGACCTTGTCCTGATCGCGCACCGGCTTGTGCGACTGGCTGTATTCGTAGGTCTTGAAATGATACGCTCTGGGGTCCACGCTGCGGGCACGCGCCTCCTCGTCGAAATAATGCGGCTGCTGCCCGCGCTGGTCGATGAAGTATTTTGCGAGGTCCATGTATTTCTGCTGGCCTGTGATCCGCGCGAGCTTAACCAGCGCCAGCTCGATCTCCTCGTGGCCGCAATAACCCTTCTTCTTGCCGGGCTCGGGACCGAACGTCTCGGCGATATGGTCGACATAGCGGCACATGATGTCGAGCAGCTTGCGCTTTCCCGTCGCCTGGTAATACGCGACCGCACCTTCGATCAGGTGGCCGGCGCAATAAAGCTCGTGGCAATCGCGCAGGTTGGTCCAGCGCAAGCCGGGCTGGATGCGCTGGTACCAGCTCGACAGATAACCGTCGGGCTGCTGCAGCTTGCCGTACATGTCGATGACGGCGTCGATCTTCTGCTCCAGCTCGTCATTGCGGCGGCGATAGAGCGAGTAGGCCGCGGTCTCGATGGTCTTGCCCCAATCGCTGTCCCAGAACATCTGGGTCGTCACCGTAGATCCCGTGAACTCGTTGCCGGCGGTGGCTGCCTCGTCCGGCGAGGGTGAGTGGAACGGAATGACGACGCCCGGCGATGGCCGGTCCGGGTCGATCTGCTCCAGCATGCGCGCCTCGACGCAGCGGTCATAGAGGATATCGGCGGTCCTGGTCGCGACGGCATCGACACGGTCGCCCCAGAAGCCGCGCACATCGACCTGCGGCACGGGCAGCGGACGGAAGGCGAGTCTTGGCTTGCCCAACTTGCCGGTTTGGCCCGGCGTAGTGCCCTGACTGACGGATTGCGATGCGGTCATCAATTTACTCCGGTTCGATTCGATTGGTCACTTCACGGCCCCTGCCATGAGGCCGCGGATGTAGAAGCGCTGTAGCAACAGGAAGAGCACCAGGCATGGCACCATCATCACGGTGACGCCGGCCTGCACCGCGCCCCAGTCGATGGCGCCGAAGCGGCCGGACTGCAGCGCAGTCATCATGATCGGCAGCGTGAATTTGGACTGGTCCGTCATCAGCACCAGCGCCGCCAGGAATTCGTTCCAGGCGCCGAGGAATGCGAACAGCGCGATGGTGACGATGCCCGGCCAGACCAGCGGCAGCATCACCCTCAGCAGCATGGTGACATTGTTGGCGCCGTCCATGCGGGCGGCTTCCTCGATCTCGCGCGGCACCGCGTCGAAGGCGTTGCGCATCATGAAGATCGAGAACGGCAGCTGCAGCGTGACATAGACGCAGACCAGCCCGGTCAGCGTATTGTGCAGGCCGATCTTGGTCAGCACCAGGAAGATCGGCGTCAGGATCGACTGGAACGGGATCATGATCGTCGACAGGATAACGACGAAGAGCAGGTTCTTCAGCGGAAAGCGGAAGCGCGAGAAACCGTAGCCGGCCAGCACGCTGACGATCACCGACAGCACCACCGTCATGACAGAGACATAGATGCTGTTTTGCGCCGGCAGCCAGAGGCCATCGCCGAAAGTGTTGAGCGTGGCGTAATTCTCGACCGAAAAACCCGTCGTCGGCCAGGGCGGCAGCGGCGGCTGACGCGACTCCTGCGCCGGCTTGAACGCCGAAAGCACGGTCCAGACGATCGGCGCCAGGAACAGCAATGAGGCGATGATGCCCGTCGAGTGCTCGGCGATCTGCATGCCGATGCGGGTTCTGCGGCTCCTTGCCTGCGCCATCAGTCAACGCCCTCCGGTTGGCGCAGCAGCCGCAGCTGGATCAGGCTGAGCGCGACCAGGATGATCAGCAGGATCATCGACAATGCGGCGCCGTAGCCGAGCTTGAACGACACGAATGACTGGTTGAAAATCCAGTAGACGGCAGTCAGCGTCTGGTTGCGCGGCCCGCCGCGCAGGATGATGTAGAACTGGTCGAAGGCGAGCACCGAGCCGGCAACCGACAGGATCAGCGCCAGCGCCAGGGTGCGGCGCATCAACGGCAGAGTGATGGCGCGAAACCGCGCCAGCGGCCCTGCCCCGTCGATCATCGCCGCCTCCTGCAGATCCGGCGGGATGGATTGCAGGCCGGTCATCAGGATGATCATGGTGAAGCCCGCCACCTTCCAGACGACCATGGCGATAATCGACCAGAAGGCCGGCTGGAACGTCGCCAGCAGATTGACCTTCTTCTCGGTCAGGCCGAGTTCGAAGGCGGCCGGGCTGAACAGGCCGGAATCGACATTGAGAAGCCAAGACCAGAGCAGGCTGGCCGAGGCGAAGCCGATGACCGCCGGCATGAAGAAGGACGTCCGGTAGAAGCCGGTCAGCGGCCGCGGCCTTTCGATGAAAAGCGCCAGCGGAAAGGCGACGGCGAAGATCGCGATCGTCACCACCACCGTGTAGTAGCCGGTGAATTTGAGTGCGTTCCAGAACCTAGTGTCGCGCAGGATCGCCCAGTAATTGTCGAGGCCAATGAACGAGTGCGCGCCCATCAGCGGCCAGTTGTGCAGCGACATCCACGCCGTCATGCAAAGCGGGATGATGAAGAAGACGACGACAAGGGCGACGGCCGGCGCGACATAGAGCAGGCCGATCCACTGCCGGCGGCCGGCGCCGACCAGTTTGCGGCGACGCGCTGGGGTGGAAATTGCTGCGATGGAGGTCATGCCTGTACTTCCGTTAGCGCTACGTCCCCCTCCCCCTTGAGGGGGGTGTCCGGCCGAAGGCCGGGGGTGGGGTCGCCTCCGACGCGCGCCGACGCAAAAAAACGTCGAGCACTGCCGAGACGACCCTACCCGGACCTGCGGTCCGACCTCCCCTCGAGGGGGAGGTAACGGCGCCTACTGTTGCGGCGCCGAGTCGATGATCGACTGCATGGTTTCCTGCGCATTGGCGATGGCGCCATCGACGTCTTCGCCGAAGAAGACCTCGTTGACCATCTGGTTCCACGGACCGTTGGCGGAGTTGATCAGGTCGTTGAACACCACCGAATAGGGCGTGCGGCCCTTGGCCATGGCCTCTGCGGCGACCTTGTAGCGCGGATCGAGATCTTTCAGCGCCTCATTGGCGATGTCGCCGCGCACGGGAAGGCTGCCATATTTCGCCAGTATGGTCTGGCCTTCGAGCGAATAGGCGAAATCGAGGAACTCCTTCACCACCGCGATCTTGGTGGTGCCCTTGGTGACGACGAAATTGTCGCCGCCGGCGAACGACGACCAGCCGCCATCCTTGCCAGGCAGGAAAGTGACGCCGTAGTCGATATCGGGATACTGGGTGTTCAGCGCGCCGATGGCGAAGGCGCCGGACGGCGAGATGCCGATATTGCCGGCGGCAAACGCAGCAAAGAAGTTGGAGCCGGTGTCGGTCTGCGCGCCTGCCGGCACCAGGTCCTTCTTGACCATCGAGCGGTAGAGGTCGATGGCGCCGCGCAGCTGCGGGCTGTCGAGCGTCGCCTTCGAGCCGTCCTCGGTGAGGATGTCGCCGCCCGAGGCCCAGATCAGTGGCGTGAAGGTGAAGATGTTGCAGCCGCCGCAATTGCCGGAGAAATAGAACCCCTTGGTGTCGCCGCCAAGCGCGTTGACCTTTTCGGCATAGGCTTCGATCTCGGCCCAGTTGGTCGGGCCTTTTTCAGGGTCGAGACCGGCCTGCTTGAACAGCTTCTTGTTCCAGATCAGCACCGAACTATCGGCGGAGAACGGCAGCCCGTAGATGCGGCCCTTGTAGGTGCCGGTCTTGACATGCGCCGGCGACAGGCTGGCGAAATAAGGCAGGGATTTCGCCCAGTCGGTGATGTCTTCCAACTGGCCGGCGGCAGCGAAGGACGGCGTGTAGATCAGGTCGAGCGACAGCGCATCGGGTGCTGTGCCGCCGGCGGCGGCCGCGCCGTATTTCGGGATGATCTCGGCATTGGGGATGATGTCCAGCTTGATCTGGTTCTCATGCCCCTTGTTGAAGGCGTCGACGATGCGCGGCATGAAGTTCGAGCCGTCGGCGCGAACCCAGATGTTGGCGGTCTCGGCGGCGGCCGGCGCGACTGCTGCCAGCGTGGAAAAAATGCTCGCGGCAAAGGCGAGCCCGGTAATGATGGTCCTCATGTTCTCCTCCTCATGGTTTTGTTTCCTGCAACCGCGCTCCCAAGCGGGTGACTATCGGCACGGCTGCCTTTAGTTTCATGCATGCCGTTATCCCAAAACCGCTATGCACTTTTGGGCGACATGCATTCGTTCAGCCGTCCGGCGGACGGCCGCATGACTGACGCACCACCAGCCGGCACGGCAGTTTTCGGATGCCCGGCTCGGCGGGTTCGCCGCCGACGAGCGAAAGCAAGGTGAGGCCGGCCTCGCGCCCGAGTGCCGCCAGGTTCATGTCGACGGAGGTCAGCGGCGGGCGGGTTGCCTCGGCCACGATCTGCCAGTTGTCGAAACCGATGACGCCGACATCGTCCGGCACGCCAAGCCCGCGCTCGCGCAGTGCGTCGATGACGCCGCGCGCGATCTGGTCGTTGCCGCAAAAGATGGCATCGGGCTTTTCGCCATTTCCCTTGAAGAGTCGGCCGTCGAAGAGCTTCTTCACCGCCTCGTGGCCCCAGGCCTCCGACCACGATCCGAGCAATGGTTCCATGACCGGCAAGCCTTTCTCGGTCAGCACGTCACGATAGGCCTGTGCCCGCGCGTGCACCACCGCAAAACTCGCCGGCCCGGTGACATGGGCGATGCGGCGCCGCCCGAGCCGGCAAAAGTGCTCGACCGCCAGGCGCGCGCCGCCGGCGTCGTCAGACACAAAGGCGATTGCGCCAGGATCGGGCTGGGTGAAAGCATAGATCGTGGGAACGCCGAGATTGGACAGGTCGACCGGCAGATGGCGGTCGATGCGCTTGCCGGTGGCGATGATGCCGTCGACGCGCTTGTCGAGCATGGCATCGACATGAAGCTGGCCGAGGCGCTTGTCGTCCTCGACGTTGCAGAGAAACACCGAGACGCCCTTGTCGACCAGCGCATCCGAAATGCCCGACATGACCGGCAGCGAGAAGCGGCCATAGGTATCGTTAGTGAGCAGCCCGACGGTGAAGGAGCGCCGCCGCAACAGGCTCTGCGCCAGGCTGTTCGGGCGAAAGCCGAGCCGCTGCGCCGTCTCGCGGATGCGCTCGCGCGTCTCGGCCGTCATCCGCCCCTGCCCGTTCAGCGCCTTTGAGGCCGTGGCGACGCTGACGCCGGCAAGGGCGGCTACCTCTCGGAGCGTGACGGGCTTGGTGAAGACTGGCTGGGCGTCGGAAGCCATGATGTGCGCGGCGAATCCCTTGGTTGGAAAAAGGTTTTCTCTTATCGTCCTGCGAGACGCTGATTGGTGAGGTCAGCGGGTTAGGCGCGCTTTGGGAAAAGGTTTTCTCAGAGGGAGATTAGGGGAAGGTATAGGCGATGGCAAGTGGGATAGATTTGGTTTTGGGCGTGTTTCAGATTTCTTTGCCAGGTGCTGTGATCAACGACCGCCCTGCGCCCATTTGCAGACGTCAGCAAGTGCAGCCACTATGGTCCAACTCGTGTTCATATCGGACGTTTCCGGTCTCACGCCGCGCGGATCCCTCCCGCCATTGATGCGATCGAGTTCGCAGCCACCTGGCGAAAGGCGGAAGGTTCTGATCCGCCCTTGCTTGCTGCTGCGGTAGGAAGACTTCTTGATTTAGCCGCAAGCCCAAATTGCTGGATTTGGCAGCCCAGGAGGGATAGGCTTGGTTTTTGGTACAAGCGATGGAACAGAGACTGGCCGCAATTCTGGCTGCCGATATGGCGGGCTACAGTCGGCTAATGGAGGCCGACGAATCCGGCACGCTCGCACGCCTTCGGACCCATCGCATAGAACTGGTCGATCCGGCCATCGCGAAGAACAAGGGCCGGATCATCAAGACCACCGGAGACGGCATGCTCGTTGAGTTCCAGAGCGTGACCGATGCCGTGAAATGCGCCGTGGAAATCCAACAGCGCATGAAACGGCGCAATTCGGATGTGCCGCAAGAACGGCGTATCGAATTCAGGATCGGCATAAATCTCGGCGACATCATTTTCGAAGATGAGGACATTTTCGGCGACGGCGTCAATATTGCCTCGCGCATCGAGCAACTCGCCGACGTCGGCGGTATCTGCGTGACAGCAGCGGTGGCGACCCAAATTGCCGACCGTCTCGAAATTGCCATGGAGGACCTGGGCGAGAAGACGTTAAAGAACATCAGCCGCCCGGTTCGCCTCTATCGCATTGGGTTTGACAGTTCTGTCCTGCCGGAAGTCGAGGCAAAGCGATCCATTTCGAAACCTTCGATAGTGGTGCTGCCATTCAACAACATGAGCGGCGACCCCGAGCAGGAATTTTTCGCGGACGGACTGACCGAGGACATCATCACCGAATTGTCCCGCCACCATGAGCTGTTCGTCATTTCGCGCAATTCCAGCTTCGTCTACAAGAACCGCGCCGTGAATGTGCGCGAAGTGGCCGAGAAACTCGACGTCCAATACCTGGTGGAGGGAAGCGTCCGCAAGATCGGCAACAGGGTGCGCGTGACAGTTCAGCTCATCGACACGGCGAATGACGCTCATATCTGGGCAGACAAGTATGACCGGAAGCTGGACGACATATTCGCGATTCAGGATGAGGTGACCTCGGCGATCGCAGCCACGCTGCCCGGTCGTGTCGAGGCGGCTCAGCGGGACCAGCTCGCGCGGGCGAAACCTGCAAACATGGCCGCCTATGAATGTGTGCTTGCTGCCAAGGTGCTGCATCACCGAAGCACGATTGCGGATAATGAACGCGCGCAAACCTTGATAGGCAGGGCCGTCGCGCTCGACCCCGATTATGCTCACGCCCATTCCTGGCGGGCCTGCATCCTTGGCCAGGCCTGGGTCCATAACTGGTGCGAAGACAGGGATGGCGTCTGGAACGACATCATGGCAGCGCTGGACAGGGCGCTGGCGCTGGACGACAACGATGCCGATGTCCACCGCATCCTCGCCGCAGTGAACGTGAACAACAATGAGCTGACCACAGCGCGCTACCATCAAGAGCGCGCCCTCGCCCTCAATCCCAATTACGACCTCGTGGTGGTGCAGCAAGGCGAGTTATTGACGTGGCTGGGGAGGCCGGAAGAGGGAATCGAATGGATTCGCAAGGCAATGCAGTTGAACCCGCACCACCCGGAGAGGTTCTGGAGCCATCTGGGAAAGGCGCATTTCGCCGCGCGCCAGTATGGCGAGGCGATCGAAGCTTTCATGCATCTGTCAACCATGGACTCGGTTCAGCACGCTTTCGCCGCTGCCTGCTACGGCTGGCTCGGCGACGAAATCGCGGCCGCGGCGCATCTAGCCAAGATCAGAACGCTCGATCCGCAATTCGACCTCGATTCATTTATCGCCACCCTGCACTTCGCCCAGGAGTCTGATGTGCAGCACGTCCGCGAAGGGCTGCTGAAAGCCGGTATTGCCGACCTGTAGCCAGCCCGCAACTACGAACCAGATCCAATCGGGGACAGGCAAAAAAGACCGGGCCCCACCCGATGCGGACCTTGTGGCATGACCGAACGACGGGCGGCTTAGGGTCAAAGCGGCCGTTTCACTCACCTACCAACACGCTGCCACGCCGGCGGTGCTTCACTGCTTGAAGCAGTGGTCGCGGTGCCATTGCAAAAACCGAGGATGCGGGCGTTCAAACTGTCGGCCCGGCGGAAGTGCGCGGCGATTCTTGTTGATGAATGCCTGAACGCTGTCGAGGTCGTTGACCTGTCGCGAGATCAGGATTTCCAAATCGTCGGATAGGCTGATCAACCCGCGATCGAACATCCAATGCGCCGTGCCTGACAGTGCGATCCCATTGTTGATGACATCAGGCCCGTTCGCTTCGACCGGTCGAATTTGGGCGGCAGAAACCTCTGCTCGGCCGCCGCCATTTATCAACTTCAGTCCCGTGATCGCGCACCGCTCATCATAGGCGCGCAAGACGATGCGACGGAAAATGCGGTCCCGCACAATTCGCGATCCGATGTAGTTTACGCGATCACGGCTCTGCTCGAATTCGAATGGCGCCTGCTCATCGTGGAAGCCGGTGCCGGCCTCATCAACGCGCGGCAGCAACAACTCATTCGTGTCCTGGCCCAGATCGATAATGCGGTTGAAATCGGCTGGACTGATTGGGCGGACGGCCGATTGGGCACGACCGGAAATCCGTCCTTGGTCGTTGAGCAAGCCTCGCTCAACAAGACCATCGGTTCCGTTAAATGAAACTGGGTTGAAAAATTCGAGGTAGCTTCCAGGCTCAATCAGAGCGAGGTACATTTCGGGCGTCACGGGATCGGGAATAACTTCCTGGACTTTGGCCATGGCGAAATATCCACGCGTCTCGCTTACCTTGCTGGGCTCGTAGTAAATGATCCAGTCGCCGACGCATGCCTCGACACGACGCAGATACTGGCTGGGAAATTGATATTGCTCTTCGGGGCGGTCGTTGTATCTCGAATCTGATCGATGAATGAAGACCCGAATCCCATGATCTTCCTGCAATGCGTTCTTTGGGAATATCTGCCTCAGATGTAACACCAATCCGATCTTGGGAACTTAGTCCAGGTCGGAGAAGCTTTTCCCCATGGTATCGGTCCTTTGATAGGGAAAGGCCGTTCAAAGCGACCGCGCTATTTTCACGGAGCGTGTCGTAGAAGCCCCGCGCCGTCCGTCCTCCGCCAAAAGGAGAGCGCCATGCGAAAACTTATCGTCACCGAATTCATCAGCGTCGATGGCATCGCCGAGGTCGAGAAGCTGCCCGGCGTGGCCTGGAACGATGAAATGCAAAGGTTCAAGGAAGACGAGCTTGCCGACAGCGGCGCCATGCTTCTGGGGCGCACGACCTATGAGATTTTTGCCGGCTCTTGGCCCAAGGAAACTGGAGACTTCGCCGAGCGGTTCAACGCGCTGCCGAAATATGTCGCCTCGACCAGCCTGAAGGCGCTCGACTGGAAACCGGCCGAGCTGCTGAAGGGCGAACTGCCGGATGCAGTCAGAGACCTGAAGCAAAGCCGCGGCGGCAACATCTATGTGCACGGCAGCCTCAGCGTGGGACAGGAATTGCTGCGCCACGGTCTGGTCGACCGCGTCAGGCTACTCAGCTATCCCGGCGCCGGCGGCCAGGGCAAGAAGCTGTTCCCGCCCGGCGAGCCAGTGCCGCTCGAGCTCATTTCGGCCACGCCATTCAGCAACGGCGTGGTTGCGCTTGAGTATGCGCCGGTAATAGCGAGGTCGTAATACGCTTTACCGCTCCTCGCCCCTCCCCGTTTCACCCCATCTGCTGCTCAGCCGCAACGAGGCCTGGGCTCCGGCTTGAAACGAGAACAAGCCGCCCCAATTCCCTCCAGCAAAGTCAGCTTGTATTCGGAGGGCGCCGATGGACGTTTTTTCCCCTAAGGCCGGGTTCCTTTCCGCTAGAATTGGGCTTCTCGCTCTCATCTCGGTCGCGGCGGCCGCCTCTGGCGTGGCTCTCGCCCCCGGACCCGCGCGGGCTGAGGTTCTCGCCCGCGTTCCCGCCGCGCGCGAAATGGCGGTCTGCGGCAACGTACTGTTCGTCGGAACCAAACGTTCTTCGGTCTACGCGGTGCCGGTGTCCGGCGGCCGCGCCCGGCGGGTCGCCTCCGGATTCTCCGCTCCGAATGGAGTCGCATGCTCACGCGGTCGTTTGTTCGTAGCTTCGAGCGACCGCGTGACCGCGTTCGACATCGGGCCGGGGGGCGCTCTGAGCGGCAGGCGCGACATTCGCCGAGGGCTGCCGAATTCGGGAGCCCACAGTCTTCGCTATATTGCCGTCGGCCCCGATTCCCGGCTCTATGTCTCGTTCGGATCGCCTTGCAACATTTGTTTGCCGCGTGGACTGCAAAGCACGATCGTCAGCATGAACCAGGACGGGTCCGATCTTCGACGCGTCGCCTGGGGCGTTCGCAATTCGGTCGGCTTCGACTGGCGCGGCGGCACCATGTTCTTCACTGACAACGGCGCCGACCGAATGGGCGACGATATCCCGCCGGATGAGCTGAACGCGCTTCGGCCGGGCGGCTTTTATGGCTTTCCCTACTTCGGAGGCCGAATTCGGCTTAAAGGGTTCCGGGACGCACGGCCGCCCGCGCAGCAGATTCCGCCCGTCTTCGAATTTCAAGCGCATGTCGCAACCCTCGGAATCCATTTCTTCCGCAGCCTCGGCGGCGACGCTCTAGTCGCCGAGCACGGCAGTTGGAACAGGTCAGTTCCAGTCGGACGTCAGGTCGTGCGCGTGCGCTTCAAGGGCGGCCGGCCCGTCTCGGCGACGACTTTCCTCAGAGGCGTCGGTCGGCCCGTGGATGTCAAGGAAGCGCCGGACGGTTCCGTGCTCGTATCCGACGACGCCGGAGGCGCGATTCACATCTTCAGGCGATGACGTTTCCTTTCAGGCGAAGCGCCTAGGGTTGGCGGATTGGTTTGGCGGTTGAGCGCTTCGAAGTGGTTGGCGGGACAGCGCCCCCCTCTGGCCTGCCGGCCATCTCCCCCACTTGGGGGGAGATCGGCTGTTCGGGTCTTGGCGCTCATCCTGCAACACTGGTGATCGGCGAAGGCGCGGATGACGGCCAATCTCCCCCCTTGAGGGGTTGATGCCGGGCAGGGTAGAGGGGGGTCGGTTCGACCGGGCCCGGCCTCCTCTCTTGCGACAGTGGAGGTTGGCGCATTACGCTAGACGACCCCCTCTGGCCTGCCGGCCATCTCCCCCTCAAGGGGGGAGATCGGCAGCTTCAGCCTCCTCGCCCCTGCCCGACGGGCCCCATCTCCTGCTCGGCCGCGACCAGCATCTCGACAAACCTCGTCACCTTGGGCGGCCGAAAACGCGCGGCGGGGTAGACTGTGTAGATGCCTCCGGAGGGCAGCCGCCACTCGGGCAGGATGTGGACGAGCCGCCCTGCGGCCAGTTCATTCCGCACCAAAAAATCCGGCAGCACCGACAGGCCGGCGCCGGCGCGGACGGCCGCCAGCACTGCCGGCGTCGCCTCGATTGCGATCGTTGCCTGCATGGGCACGGTTTGCACGGCGTCGCCGCGCGAAAATTGCCATAGCAGCGGTTCGCGCAGCGCCATGTTGGCGACGAAGGGCAGCCCGGCCAAGTCTTGCGGTTCGCCGGCCTTAAAGCTCCCTGCGAACTCGGCGCCGCACACCATGAATTGCCCAAATGTGCCGATCCGCCGCGCCTGCAGGCTGGAATCGGCCAGCCAGCCGACGCGGATCGCCACGTCCATCCCACCGGACGCCAGGTCGATGGTCTCGTCGCCCAGCGTCAGTTCCACCCGACAGGCGGGATGGCGCGCGCTGAAGGCGGCGACCACCGGCACCACCGCCGACGTGCCGTAGTCGTTGGGCGCCGCGATCCTGAGCGTGCCGGTCGGCTCGGCGGC
This sequence comes from Mesorhizobium sp. f-mel, assembly GCF_053850215.1. NCBI lineage: Bacteria > Pseudomonadati > Pseudomonadota > Alphaproteobacteria > Hyphomicrobiales > Phyllobacteriaceae > Mesorhizobium > Mesorhizobium sp. f-mel. Next base: position 35,042 of record NZ_JBSPTO010000020.1, on the reverse strand, counting down.
CGCCTGCGCGAGCTCGTCGAAGGCATCCTCGGCCTGCTGCAGGACGTTTAGGCAGCGGGCATGGAATGTCCGGCCGGCCTCGGTCGGATGGACGCGCCGCGTCGTGCGGATCAGCAGCGTCGTTCCGACATCGCGCTCCAGTCGCGCCACCTGCTGGCTGACGACCGCCTTGGTGATGCCCAGCCGCTCGGCAGCTCGGGTGAAGGAGCCGGCGTCGACCACCGCGGCGAAATAGGCCAGCCGGTTCAGGTTCATGCGTGGTTCATGGCAGGGGCGATCCTATTGTCAGGCAATGGCATACATTACGTCTATTTTGTTGGCCTTCAATACGCATTCCGGCTTTGCCATCTTCCGGACATCGAGGCTGCGTGGGGGAGATGCGCCCGCCTCGCCCGAATTCCGCATCTCCCAGGAGACATCCATGTTCACACGGAGAGCCATCATGAAAACCACCCTCGCCGCCGGCGCCGCCGCCGTCTTCGCTCCCGCCGGGCTTGGCCATGCCGCCGCAGGGCTTTCCTGGAAGCATTTTCCGGCCGGCGAAAACGGCTTCTTTCGCGCCCCCGTGCTGATCACCGGCGCCTCCGAGGCGCTGCTGATCGACGGCGGTTTCACCTATTCCGACGGCCGCGCCGTGGCCGAGGCGATCAAGGCGACCGGCAAGACGCTCACCACCATCTATGTCAGCCAGTCCGACCCGGACTATTATTTCGGCCTCAAGGCCATCAAGGAGGTTTTTCCGCAGGCACGGGTGATAGCCGCTGCCGAGACGGTGGCCGCCATCAATGGCAGCGTCGACAAGAAAATCGCCGTCTGGGGGCCGCAGCTCAAGGAGAACGGCCCGCAGGCGCTCGCCGATGTCGTCATCCCCGAAGTCTTCGACGGCAAGGCGCTCACCGTCGATAGCGAGACCATCGAGATCGTCGACGCGGAAGGCCTTGCCAACCGGCGCTATCTCTCGGTGCCGTCGCTGAATGCGGTGTTCGGCGGGGTGATGATTTTTGCGGGCGTGCATGTCTGGACCGCCGACACGTCGAGCAAGGAACAGCGCGCCGCCTGGCTCGCCAATCTCGAAAAGATTGTTGCCGCCAACCCTGAAATCGTCGTGCCTGGCCACATGACGCCGCAGGCCGCCACCGACCTTTCGGGCGTCGAGCACACCAAATCCTATCTCATCGCGTTCGAGGAAGAGCTGGCCAAGGCCAAGGACGCGGCCGCGCTCAAGGGCGCCATGGAGGCCCGCTTCCCCGGCCTCGGCATGGGCGTTGCGCTCGACATCGGCTCCAAGGTCGCCACCGGCGAGATGAAGTGGGGCTGAGGGCACGACCTGGGTTCCCCGCCCCCACCGAAAGGTGGGGGAGAGGTGGCCGCGAAGCGGCCGGAGAGAGGGCTTTCGTAAGGCGCAGTCCCCTCTCCGTCTCGGCTTCGCCGAGCCACCTCTCCCCACTTTCGTGGGGCGAGGAACCCAAGCTGGAACGAGGCCGCTCAGCCCTCTCACCCAATATTCTGAATCCGCCCCCAGGTGCTCATGGTTCCCCAGATGCCGGAGCGTAGCGCTTCGAGCTGCACGATCTGGCTGTGGTCGACGAACAGATTGATCTCGTTGCCGTAATTTTTGATGTACCATTCGAAGACCGCCGGGTCAGCGGCCTCGAACATCACCTTCTCCAGGCCGAGCTCGTTGATGATGCGGGCCACCATTTCGGTACGCCAGGACGTCACGTTTTCGGTGATCCCTTCACTCTCGATCATGATGATATCGGCGCCGGCATCGAGGGCACGCCGGGCCTGTGCGACCAGCCAGCCGACATCCCTGGTGCCTTCGGCTTCGAGCTCATTGGCCGACGTGTCACCACCGGCCCCGAACTGGATTCCGAGCTCCGGCTTGGCCTTGAGCCCGGCCTGTTTTACGGTTTCGACCAGCCGCAGCAGCGCCTCCGTGGGCAGGCTGATGAAGCCGGTGGAGATTTCGATCACGTCGAACCCGAGCGACTTGGCTTCTTCGATGTAGCGATCGACGGCGTCCGGGCCGAAGCGGAGGACATTTTCGATCCAGCCGCCTGTCGAAACATAGGCGTCGTGATCATGCGCCAGCTTGTTGATCGATTTCACCGCTTCGGGCGGCATCAGGGCGAATGATCCGCCGGCAAATTTGATGCCGTCGATCCAGTTGCCCATGATTTCCAGGAGGTCGGCCAAATGGCGCGGCCCATAGGCGCTGTAATAGGGCCCGCGAATCTCGGTCAGGCCGGTCTTGCGCGGCTTGGGAGAGCGTCCGGCGCGCGGGATGAAGGAGAAGGCTGTGTCTTCATTTCTGGCCTCGGCTATCGGTTCTCCTGCGTTAACTCGGTTCTCCTGCGTTAACGACTGGGCGCGCGATCCGATCCGCACAAATTGGGCTGGAACCCTTGGCGTCACTGGTTGTTGGCGGGGGAAGGAGGTTTGGGATGCCGCAGATCGCGAACAATGCCGCCGCAGGACCTGAAAGGCCCGGCCGAAGCAGCGCAAAGCTGTTCCTGTGCGGCGACGTCATGCTCGGGCGCGGGATCGACCAGATCCTCGCCAATCCGGGCGATCCGCATCTGCACGAGCGCTATGTCAGATCGGCGACGACCTATGTCGAGCTTGCCGAACGCATCAATGGCCCGATCCCGAGAAAGGTCGACGACACGTATGTCTGGGGCGATGCGCTCGCCGAACTGGACCGTGAAGCTCCCGACGCGCGGATCATCAACCTCGAAACCAGCATTACCACCAGCCTGGCTTTGGTGCCCAAGGGGATCAATTACAAAATGAACCCCGCAAACATCGGCTGCCTGGCGGCGGCGCGGGTAAGCTGCTGCGTGCTCGCCAATAACCATGTGCTCGACTGGGATGAGCCTGGCCTCGTCGAAACCCTCGATACGCTCCGGCATGCCGGCCTCGCCTATGCCGGGGCCGGCCTTGACGCGGATGAAGCGGCGGCGCCTGCCGTCATTGAACTGACCGGCGGCGGCCGCGTGCTCGTGTTCGGCTTCGCGCTCGAGACGAGCGGCGTTCCAGCTTCATGGGCAGCCGGAGCCTACAAGCCCGGGGTCAACCTGCTGGCGGATGTCTCGGCCCGCTCGCTCGCGCAGATCGCCCGATCCGTGGAGGCCATGAAGCAGCCTGGCGACCTCGCAGTGGCCTCGATCCACTGGGGCGGCAACTGGGGCTACGAAGTCCCCACGGAAGAACGGGCGCTTGCCCATGCTCTCATCGATGTTGCAGGTTTCGACGTCGTGCATGGGCACTCCTCCCACCATCCCAAGCCGATCGAAATCCATGACGGCCGGCTGATCCTTTTTGGATGCGGCGACTTCCTCACCGACTATGAGGGAATCACAGGCTACAAGACCTTTCGCGGTGAGCTTGCGCTGATGTACCTGCCGCGGCTCGCGATGCCTGAGGGCAGGCTTCTGTCGCTCGAGCTGGTGCCGTTCGAGCTCCGCAAATTCCGGCTAAACCGCGCCTCGCCCGAAGATGTCGCCTGGCTCGAGGCCGTGCTTGAGCGAGAGAGCTCGCCCTTCGGCACTCATGTGGCGCTCGATGACCGTCTCACTGTCCTTTGGTGAAGCTGGCAGCCTGCGATATCTAGGGTTCAAGCCGCTCAGGCCGGCCTCGGCCAAGCGCACCGTCGGCGCGGGCCTGCAGATAGGCGTAGATGTCGTCGACGTAAGGAGCGACGTTGGGGTCGTCGGCGAAGCCCTTCATCACTGAAGGGCCGCTGCGCACGCCGTCGCGAACGCTGCGCCGGAAGACCTCGATGCCGGGCAGCCGGTCGACAAGGGCCGAGGCGAAGGTCGAGCCCATGCCGTCGGGACCATGGCAGTGATTGCAGCTGCCATGGTAGCGACGGAAGCCATTATAAGTCCGCGCATCGACCTTGCCGCCGACAATTTCGTAGAACTTGCCTGAGGCCAGCTCGGCTTGCGAAGACGCGGCGGAGCCGGCGCCAACGGAAAAGATGACGACAGACGGGAGGACGAGCCACAGGGACATCGTCTGTCGCCCACGTTGCAGGCTCATACAGCGCCGTCGCAACGCGCATGCCCCCGGATCACTCGACCTTGGATCACTCGACCTTGGATCACTCGACGGCGGTCATCAGTCGACGGCGGGCTTCGGAGAAGAAACAACGATCCCGTCTATCGGTTGTGGGCTGACGACAAGCTTGCCGCCGACACGGGATATCTCGATGATCTGGTCCGACTCTCCCAGCTTGCCCGGCACGGAGACCGCGACTATCTGGTTCTCGGTCAGTGTCGCCACGAAACGCACGGGCAAGCCAGCCTCGCCCTGCGCGATTGTGGTGACCACCCGATAGCCGTCCTCCTGAGGCGTATAATAGACGACACCAAGGAAGCCGGCGAGATCGAGGCTTTCAGCCTTCATGGCTCCAAGCTCGTCGGCATGCGCGGGCATCGCCGCCATGCAAAGTGCTGCAAAAGCAATGTATCTGTACATAATGCTGCTCCATCCCGAATTGTCCGGGTCGAGCCCGGCTTAACGTTTCAGCAATAGGCGGTCGCGCGCCGTGATAGTCGGCGCACGCAGGCAGAATTCTTGATTAATCCCCCCGGCTGAATCACAGTGGCCAAGGCCCGCGAGCCAGGAACGCGCTGAACCCCACTGGTTGTCACAGTTAAGTGTGACCTTGTCTTGGGGGCGAGTATTTCACCGCCCGGCTGCTTGCGCATCCCCTGTTTGGGGGAGATAATCGGAATTTAAGCGATCGCTAAAATTTGGAGAGGCGAGAGCACCTGTGAGAGCGCGCTGCTTTCCGCGTCGGACGCGCTGTCGACATGCGGGGGCCGTCGATGGCTAAGGCATTGTCGCATCATGATCTGTCGAAGCTGATCGGCTCGATCTACGATTGCGCACTCGACCCGGGGCGATGGGAGCACGCGCTGGCTGGGATCAGGGATGCGCTCGATGCCCAGACTGCGGTGCTGCACCTTGACGACCTCGCCAACGACCGGCTGCTGATCTACAGGACCGTGGGAATAGAGCCATACTGGCTGGAGCAACAGGCAAAATATATCCCAGAGATCCACGCCCGGCTGCTCGAGGATCTCTCGACATGGCCTTCGCTCGATATGCCGCATGTGGTCTCACGCCATATCCCTCAAACCTACCTGGAGACCTCCCGATATTTTCAGGAGTACCTGAAGCCGCAAGGCCTGGTCGACGTTATGTCGTTCTTCCTGATCCACACCCCTACCCGTCTTGCCGGCTTCGCCGTTGCCCGACACAAGCGGCAAGGCATTATCACCGAGCGCGAAATCAAGCTTGGCAGACTGTTGCTGCCGCATGTGCGCCGTTCGGTGATAATCAGCAACATGCTGGACATCGGCACTGTCGAGCGCGCAGGAATGGCCGAGGCGCTCGATGCGCTCACATGCGCCGTGGTCCTCACCAATGAACGTGGCGCCGTCCTGCACGCCAACCGCTCGGCCAAGCACATGCTGCAGAGCGGCGGCCCAATCCAGGATGTCCGGGGCATTCTGCAAGCGAAGCTCCCGTCGGCTTCCAGGGAGCTTCACAGCGCCATCATGCTTGCGGCTCAGGATGAGGTCAGCATCGGCAAGACAGGGCTTGCCGTCCTCCTCACCGAATCCGGCCTGCCGCCCGTCTTCGCCCGCGTGCTCCCGATGGCCGGCGGCGACCTGCGCGCCGGCATGGAACCTGCGGCGGTAGCCGCGGTGTTCATCGGCAATGCACCGGACGAGCATGACGCCGCCGGAATGCTGGCGAGAGCCTTTGGGCTTACGCTGGCCGAAACCCGTGTGCTCGCCAGCCTTGTGGCCGGGCACACCCTGGCCGAGACCGCCGCCAGCCTTCATATTGCCAACGCGACCGCCAAGACGCATCTCGACAATATTTTCCAGAAGACCGGCGCCTCCCGTCAGGCCGACCTGATGCGCCTTGTCATGCAGATCGTTCCACCCGCGGGGCAGCCTGGTCCCTGATCACACTCATTCACCGTCTTGGATACAGGTATCCCACACCGCGGATCGTCTTGATCAGTTCCGGCTTGGCCGCGTCCTTTTCGAGCCGGCGGCGCAGCCGGGTGATGCGGCTGTCGATGCTGCGGTCGAACGGCTCGTCGCCCCTGGGCGGCGCCAGATCGAGCAATTCGTCGCGACCAATGACCTGGCCGGCCCGGGTGGCGAAGGCCGCCACCAGATCGAGCTCCATCGGCGTCAGCGGAATGGCCACGCCGTCGGCGTCGACGAGGTTTCTCGCGCGGGCCTCGAACACATAGGTTCCGAAGGCGAAATGCCCGGCCGGCAAAGCGTCGGCATTGTCCGATCCCTTCGGCCTGCGCCGGCGCAGCACCGCCGCGATCCGGGCTTCCAGCTCGACCGGTGCAAAGGGCTTTGCCAGATAGTCGTCGGCACCGATCTCGAGGCCCGCCACCTTGTCGAACACCGAATCGGCACCGGTCAGCATCAGGATGCCGGTGTCGTGATGCTCGCGCAGCCAGCGGGCCAGGCTAAAGCCGTTCTCGCCTGGCATGTTGAGGTCGAGAACGACGAGATCGGCCTTCGACGCCGCGATCGCCTCGCGCAATTCGGCACCACCGGATGCCGTGCGAATGCGGTAGCCTTTTGCCTGCAAATAGTCGGCGATCATGAACGCCACGTCGGTCTCGTCGTCCACGATAATGATGTCGGCCATGCGTCCCCCCGCGGCGAGCGACGGCGCAAACCTACAGGGCGCATTCACCCCGGGTCAATCGCAAGGGCAACCCATCTGCTGGCGATTTCGGGCGGGTTCGACACAATTGAAACAATAGAAGCCGGGAAATCGGTCGTACGGCATCATCGTGAAACATCCCCACGGTTATGTTCAACGACGTCGGGCAGAAGGCCGGCTTGACAGGCCGTGGGCCGTTCAGTCCACTGGCCGCACGGGAACAGCAACCGTCGTGACGGCGCATCCGTCTGTGGAGACCTCGCCGTGCCGACCTCCTCGAAGCTGTCCAGGCATTACGCGTTGTTGATGGCAGCCTGCGTTCTGCCGCTGCTCGTGCTTGTCGTCGGCATCGGCGTCTACCAGTCCTACGCCCAGCAACAGTCGTTTATTCCTTATGCGGTCATTTTGATCGGGTCGCTTGTCTGCGTATATACTTTGAACAGAGTGCTTCTGAGGGAGATCGTCGATCCTGCGATCTCGCTCGTCGACCATGTGCGCTCCGGCGCCGTCGGCGAGCCCACCGACAACCGCGGGGCCGCCCTCAAAAGCTCGGCGCTCTGGCAGCCCTGGATCGACATGGCCTCAAGCATCTTCGCCGAAAACCGCGCTGCCTTGCGCGAATTGGCCGACAGCGAACAGCCCTACCGCAATGTAGTCGAGGCACAGACGGAATATATCATCCGGGTCGCGCCGGATGGGCGCATGAGCTTTGCCAATGACGCCTATTGCCGCCTTGTCGGCAAGACACGCGAAGAGTTGCTGAGCCCGGACTGGCACTATTTCAACTCGTTTTCCGCCGATTTCGGCAGCTTCGACGAAATCATCGGTCGAGTGACCCCGGAACGGCCCGTCTGCGAAGTGGAAGAGACAGGCGCCCTGTACGATGGGCGCGAAATCAACGTGCATTGGACCGATCGCGGCATCTTCGACGACAGCGGCAAGCTCATCGAAATACAGTCGATCGGACGCGATGTTGCCGAGCAGAAACTCGCCCGTCAGGCACTCGAGGCCAGCGAGCAGCGCTACCGCAGCGTCGTCGAGCTGCAGACAGAATTCGTCGTCCGGATGTCGCCGGAGGGTCATTTGAGCTTCGTCAACGACGCCTACTGCCGGGCGTGCCGAATGACCCGCGAACAGCTTCTCGACCCGTCCTGGTGCGAACTCGATGTGCTGCCGCCCGACGAACGGCGCAGGTTCCTGGACCATCTTGCCCGCCTCACTCCGCAAGCGCCGGATGCCAGCGTGGAACTTGTCAATGCTATGCCCGATGGCGCACGCCGATGGCTCGCCTGGAACGATCATGGCATTTTCGACAGCGACGGGCGCCTTGTCGAAGTGCAGTCCGTCGGCCGCGATATCTCCGACCGCGTCCTGGCCGAGCAAGCCAGACTGGAAGCCGAGAAGCTGTTGGCCGAAAGAGAGGCGCAGTTTCGCGCCGTGGCCGAAGGCGTGCCGCTGCCGATCATCATCTCGGCAATCGAAGGGCCCGAAATCCTGTTCGTCAACGAACCGGCGCGCAAGACGCTCGGCATCGAAGTCGGCCAGATCGGAGCCGAAGCGACGGCGACCTGGGAAGATCTCTCGCGGCGAGACGATCTCCTGCGGCTGTTGCTGAGAGACGGCATCGTCGACGCATTCGAGGCCGGCATGACCAATATGCAAGGCTCAAGAATCGATACGCTGGTTTCGGCGCGCCTGATCACGCAGGCCGGTCGTTCGGCCATGCTTGCCGCCGTTACCGACATCACGCGACAGCGCGAAGCCGAGGCGGAGATCGCACGCCAGCGCGAGACGCTGTACCAGTCGGAAAAACTCTCCGCTCTCGGTTCGCTGCTCGCAGGCGTGGCGCACGAGCTCAACAATCCACTTTCCGTGGTCATCGGCTACAGTTCGATGCTGAAGGAATTTTCGACGGACGAGGCGACCGTGGGGCGCGCCGACAAGATCCACGCGGCGGCCGAGCGGTGCTCGCGGATTGTCCGCACCTTTCTGGCGATGGCCCGCAAGAAGCCGCCGACCAGAGGCGCTGTCGACGTCAATGAAGTCGTCCTCGCTTCGCTGGAACTGGCCGCCTACAGCCTGCGCTCGGCCGGGATCGAGATCCGCACCGAACTGGCGGAACCGCTTCCCAATATCTGGGGCGACAGGGACCAGCTTCATCAGGTGGTCACCAACCTGGTGGTCAACGCGCAGCAGGCTTTGCTGCAGGTTCCGCACCCGCGGCAGCTGACCATTGTCACCACCGGGGAAGACGATGTCGTCGAGGTCGTTGTCGCCGACAATGGTCCAGGCATGCCGGAGACGGTCCGCGCGCGTGCTTTTGAGCCTTTTTACACGACCAAATTGGCCGGCGAAGGCACCGGGGTCGGGCTATCGGTCTGCCAGGGCATCGTGACGGCGCACGACGGCAGCATAAAGCTGGATTCGACGCAGGGCGGCGGTGCACGGTTCACGGTCCGGCTTCCGAGCGGTCGAGCCGAGACGGTTGCTCCGCCCGAAGCTGCAGGCAGGATACCGCCTGCGCCCTCGGCCGCACGAATTCTGGTGGTCGACGATGATTCCGACATCGCCTCGATGATCGCCGAGATGCTGCGCCGCGACGGCCACGACGTCACCATCGCCGACGACGCGAATGCCGCCCTCAAGGCTGTGCGTGAGGATGGAATCGACCTTTTGATCAGCGACATACGCATGCCTGGCCTCGACGGCCCCGGCCTCTACCGCGCGCTGGAACAATTGCGTCCGGGACTCGCCAGCCGGCTGCTGTTCGTGACCGGCGACACGCTGGCACCCGAGATCGATCGCTTCATCGGCGAGACCGGCGCGCCGGTCATCGAGAAGCCGCTCGATCCGCAGACCTTTCGCAGGCTCGTGATGGAACGCTTAAGGGCGATGGAGACCGGCGCAATGGAAGAGGCCGAAACGTGACAAAACAGAAATTGCTCATCGTCGATGACGAAGCGCCGTTGCGCGAGATGCTGTCGGACTACCTGCTCATGCACGGCTTCGATGTCCGATCCGTTGCGGATGGAGCGGGAATGCACACCGAACTCGACCGCTTTGGCCCCAACCTGGTCATTCTCGACGTCAATCTTGTCGGCGAAAGCGGCTACGATCTTGCCCGCGAAATTGCCAAGCAGAGCCGCGCCGGCATCCTGATGCTGACCGCCGTCGGTGACCTGCCGCATCGGCTGGAAGGTCTTGCCGCCGGCGCCGACGACTATATGGCCAAGCCGTTCGAGCCACGCGAACTTCTGGCGCGTGTCAGGAGCGTCATCCGGCGCCTGGGCGAGGAAGAGCGGATGCCGGAAAACCGCATCCGTTTCGGCGGCTGCATCCTCGATATGGACGGCCGCACCATGGTGGATCCGGACGGCGTCGACGTGCAGTTGACTTCCATGGAATTCGACCTGCTATGCGTCTTCGCGCGCCATCCCCGGCAGATATTGTCGCGCGACCAGCTGTGCAGGCTGGCCCACAACCGCGACCTCGAGCCGGGCGACCGGAGCATCGACATCCGCATTACCCGACTGCGCAAGAAGTTCGAGACCGAACCCGACGCTCCGGTGGTCCTGGTGACGGTTCGCGGCGAAGGCTATGTCTACGAGCCCGTTCAAGCTGAGGCGCGGCGCCGCTAGATACAGAGCTTTAAAGAGGCTGAGCCGTCCAGCTGGTACGGTTTATGGCTTTGCCCTACGCGATCGGCCTGCGCGCCCGGCGATATTCCCGTCGCAGGCTTCGAATGGCGTCGCGGACCACGGGAATGGTCCAGCGCGCGGTCATCGTCGCAATCAGCAGTCCGGCAACCGGATCGACGAAGCGGGCAATCATCGTGCCTTCCCAGATCATTGCGGTTGCGAGCGATGCCGCGATAAGCAGGTTCGATGAGAGCTTATCCGAAAACAGACAGATTTGCGCGCGTGCCAGCGCGGAGGCGGCAAGCGCATTGCGCGCTTTCCAGCGGCCCAGGATCCACAAATTGACCACTGCGTAGGTTAGGTTCAGACCCATGGCGAGAACGACGCCTTGGCCATGGGGTTCGGTTCCGCCGGCCGCGATCCGCTGGACCGCGATGCTGGCGACGACGGCCATTGAAAGGCACATGCCCAGCGCAGCGAACGCATTGGCGAGCGTCTCAGCCAAGGCCGTCTGACGCTTGCGGCCGGTGCCCTCGTTGTTGCGGCCGCCAGTCACGATCGCGACGGTGGCCAGCACCAGCATGTCCATCAGCGTCAGTGCGAGATCGGCGCGGATGGTCAGCGACGTGGACGTCGCCGCCGCATATGCCGTCAGCAGCAGGCCCGGGCTGCCGGCCAGCACCGCCAGACGTGCCGTGCGGGCAGCCGTCGCCTCGCCAATCGATCGGTCAGTGGTTTTTCGCAAAGGTTGCATCGCCAGAAATCTCCTCGTTTCTGGCGTCACCGATGACGCAGGGATGTTGCGCGGGTTTGCCGAATTGCCGGCCGAAGGTTTCCTTTGTGTCGCCGCGCAGGCACGTCAGGGGCGGCGTCCGGACACATCGCAACAATCGAAACAATTCGGACCGAATTCGGCATTCGTCCGAAACAGTCGGGAGCGAGAAGCCGCCGCATGGAGCGAACCCGATGGGACGGCTCCGCTGAAAACGAAAAGGGAAATTAAATGTTTCGCTTCAAGACTTACCTGGCTGCTGCCTCGGCAATGGCATGCCTCGCGACCCCGGCCAGCGCCGAGTGGCCCGTCGGCACCGGGAACGGCAAATCGCTGAACGGCCTCAAGCACAACTCGTTGACCAGCAATTCGCTCACCAGCAATACCATCTTCCCGAACGGTCTCGGCGTCTACGCACTCAACGGCGTGCATGCCGAAGGCATCGTTCTGGCGAAAAATCCCGCTCCGGCCGGCAGGTCCGTCGTCGACCCGAACGACCGCTCCGTCGTTGACCCGAACGACCGCAACTTGCCCGCTGTCCAGAAGGACAATGTCCGGTCATCGACCGCCGGCAAGAAAAGCAACGGCCTTCCGGCTGGCGAGCACGGCACTGGCAGCGGCGCCGGGACCAACCATGATCGGCCGACCCCCTCGCCGAGGCGCTAGGCCTCACTTGTTAAAGGAACGGACGGCCTCGCGCCCTCCGTTCTGCGTCAAACGATACAGCTACGAAACGCCCCGGCCTTTGGCCGCGCTTCACCCGATCCCCGCTCGCAAGACGTGCTTTCAGGAGCCAACAATGTCAGCCTACAGAAACCGCCTCGCCCATATCGGCCGCCGCGCATTGGTCGCCGTCGCCGCAGCCATTTCCAGCGTGGCAGCGGTGCCTCTCGCAGAGGCCGGGACCGGGCAAGCGATCAGCTCGATCTCCGTTGTCGGCACAAGGTTCGACGTATCGATGGGAGAAGGTCGCGTTGTTCCTCAAGCGGATCTCGTCGGCGCCGTTCTGACGATTGGCGATGGACAAGACCAGGTGCCGCTTCGCATCGACGCGGTCGAGATCGATCCGAGGAATCCGGATGGCGGGATCATGCTCTACGCCATGTCGACCCGCGACCCGGCTGGCGGTGCATGGCGCAACATTTGCGAACCGGACATCGAGGGCCGGCGCATGGGCTTTCCGCTCGCCGGCACCTGGACGCAGGACGGCCGCCATTTGCCGTCCGACACTGCGTTCAGCATTACCTGCACCGGCGGCGCGCAGGCGAAATGCGTGCGCTTCGGATATCGGCCCTGGGAAAGGTCGCCGGATGGCACACCGCTGTGGGATCATCATCAGGCATGCACCCGTATGATCCGCGCCGATTATTGCGGCGATGGCCTCGGCCATACCCGCAACGGGACGCCGATCGTGATCTACGATCGCAAGGGCATTCAACAGAACGAGGCCGCGCCTGATATGTCGTTCGAGGCGGCTTGGGGTGCCGACGGCGCGCTTTGCGTCAGCCACACCAGAATACCCGACGTGCTCACGATGGAGGGGCTTGCGGCGATCTGCCCGGATGTGCAGCAACAGCCAAGGACAGCGACGTGCGAAAGCGATGCCCGGGCGCTGATCCTCAACCGTTCGATCGACCAGCGAACGGTTCAGGCCGCGGCGGAATAGTCATATCGCGAAGGGTCTGCTGGGCTTATCGCAGTGCGCTCGTTCGATTGAGGCCACCAAACGTCAGACTTTCCGCGCCACGCCCCCCACCTGCTTGGTGCGCTTGCCCGTGTCGACCTTGGCCCGCGCCTCCACCGCCTTCTCGATCTCCCGCTTCAGCTCATCTTTGATATCAGCCGTTTCGGCCATCAAGGCGTCGATCTTCATGAAATCGAGCACGCGGTATTTCGACACCGCCGGCCTGACCAGTATGTCCGGCTGGCATTGCCTCAGCTTGGCGGCGATGATCGACTGCATCATCAATTGCGTGGCGCCGAACATCAGATCGACGGAGGTCGGGTATTTGCGCCCGCTTTTGGTCGGCGCGCCAACGACGTCGACGGCGATGATGATATCGGCGTCGTGCTCGATCAGATCGAACGGCACCGGATTGTAGATGCCGCCGTCGATCAGCAGCCTGCCGTCGCGCATCACCGGGCGGAATACCGCGGGAATAGCCGCCGAGGCGGCAAGCGCCGAATGCAGGTCGCCGTCGCTAAGCACGGCGAGCTTATGGCCGAAGAAATCCGTGGCCGTCACCTTCAGCGGTATTTTCAGCTCGGCGAAGCTTTCGGGTATGGCGTCGGGCATGAATGCCTTGAGGATGCGCTCGACATTGAACTGGGTGACACGCAGCCCGCCCTGCAGCGCCTCGGCAAAGGTGCCTGGCCGCGCCCGCCACATGCGCGCCGCCACCTCGGCGCGGCGGCCGAGGATCGAGCGCATATAGTGGTGAATGTCGCTGCCGGCCATGCCCGAAGCCATACCGGCGCCCATGATGGCGCCGATCGATGAGCCTGATATCGCGACCGGCCTGATACCCAGCTCGTCCAGCGCCTCGATGACATGGATGTGCGCCAGCCCGCGCGCGCCGCCGCCGCCGAAGGCGATGCCGAAGCTCGGGCTCATTACTTGCCCCCCATTTGGGCTCATTCCTCCTTGGCCTCGCCGTGCTTCGGCCCGACGATCATGATGGCCGGCTCGGCGGAGAGCAGTTTTTTCGCCGCCGCCTTGACCTGATCCAGCGTCACCGCGTTGATGAGGGCGGCGCGGCGCTGCATGTAGTCGATGCCGAGCTTGTCGAGCTGCAGTTCGAGCAGCGTCGCGGCGATGGCGCCGGAGGAGTTCAGATTGTTGATGGCATAGGCGCCGATCAAGTATTTCTTGGTCGCCGCCAGTTCCGCTTCGGTCGGCCCCTCCTCGGCCATGCGCTTCACCACGTCGCGCACGACGGCCAGGGTGTCCGCCGCCCGGTCCGCGCGGGTCGCCGTGGTGATGGCCAGGGCGTTGGCGTGCTGGTGGTCGACCAGGTCGGAGCTGGCGCTGTAGGCCAGGCCGCGTTTTTCGCGCACCTCTTCAAACAGCCGCGAGGTGAAGGCGCTGCCGCCGAGGATCTCGTTCATCAGAACCGCGGCGAAGAAATCCGGCGCACTCCGCTTGACGCCGGGATAGGCGAGTTGCAGCGACGTCTGGGGCTGGTCGTAATTGACCTCGAGTTGCTGGTTGAGTTTCGGATCGACATCGGCGACGGGCGCGAGCGCCTGGTGTTGCGGCAGGCCGCCGAAGACCATATCGAGCTTTTTCTTCAACGTCTCGGCATCGATGGCACCGACCACCGCCACATGCAGACCATCGCGAGCGAAGTTCGCCTTGTGAAAGGCGATGAGATCGTCCGGCGTGATCGTGGTGATGCTTTGCCTGGTGCCCTGGTCGGGCCGCGCATAGGGATGGGTGCCGTATAGTGCCTCAAGCCATTTGCGCTGGGCGAGCGTGTCGGGGTCAAGCTCGTTGGCGATGATGCCGGACAGCACTTGCGCGCGGATGCGGTCGATTGGCGCCTGGTCGAAACGCGGCTCTGTGACCGCCAGCCGCAACAGGTCGAACGCCGCGTCGCGCTGCTCGGCCAGCATGCGCATCGAGCCGTAGGTGCCGTCGCGCGCCGCCTCGAAGCTCATCTCGGCACCGACGTCGTCCAGCTTTATCTGGAAGGCCTCGCTGTCAAGATCGCCGGCGCCCTCGTCGAACAGGCCGCTCATCAGATTGGCAAGCCCTTCCTTCCCAGCGGGATCCTGCGTCGTGCCGCCGTCGAAGACGAAGCGGATGGCGACCAACGGCACGGAATAGTCCTCAACCAGCCAGGCGGTGATGCCCTTTGGCGACGTCACCTCCTGGATGCTCATGGCCGCGCGAGCAGTGAGTGACGGCAGGATGAGGAAGAATAGGGAGAGGAGCAGGGTGAATAGAGGGGTGGCGGCACGCTTCAGGACAGTCGCTTCGGACAAATGGTAGCTTCCAACTAATGTTCGAGACGAATAGCTGTCGGTGTCAGCGCCGCCCCTCATTGCCCTGCCGGCATCCTCTCCCCGTATAGTGACGGGTAGAGGGGCGCTCTCGTCGGCGGTTTCGCCAACCACCAGCGTTGCAGAAACAGCGCTGGGGTTGCGGCCAGCCCCCTTCTCCCCGTCACTATACGGGGAGAAGTGCCCGGCAGGGCGATGAGGTGCAGCGCCAACGTTCAAGTTCCTCATCAAATCAATTCCCCGCCTGTGTCTGCGGCAAGAGATAGCCTGATGTCGAATGGTTGAGATTGAGATAGCGAGCTGCAACGTCCCTGACTTCGTCGGCGGTGACCCTGCGGATGCGGCCCGGCCATTCCTCGACATCCCTGACGCTGCCGCCGGTGGCGAGCGTCGCGCCGTAGATGTTGGCCATCGAATCCTGCTTGTCGCGGGCGAAGATCATCGAGCGGACGAAACGATCCTTGGCCTTCTCCAGCTCGCCTGACGTGACGCCGTCCTTGGCGATGCGGGCGACCTCGGCCTCGACCGCCGCCTGGACATCGGCCAGCTTGGCATCGCCGCGCGGCGCGCCATAGACGGTGAAGTTGGTGGCATCGAGCATGGTGCCCTGGAAGAAGGCGCCGGCCTCGGCGGCGATGCCCTGCTTGACGACAAGCTGCTGGTGGAGCCGGCTGCGGCTACCGCCGCCGAGGATCTCCGCCAGCAAGTCCAGCGCTTCCGCTTCGCCCGGCTTTGCAGTGTGATCGGAGGGAACCACCCATTGCGTCGAAAAGTTCGGCACACTGACACGCGCGTCAGTGAGCGTCACCGTGCGCCTGGTGTTCTGCTCGGGTTCGACCGGACGGATGCGCGGCGGCAGGTCTGGACCACGCGCAATCTTGCCATACGTCTTTTCGGCCAGCGCCTTGACCACCTCCGGGTCGACATCGCCGGCCACCACCAGCACGGCGTTGTTGGGCGTGTAATATTTGTCGTAGAAAGCCTTGGCGTCGGCGCGGTTCAGCTTCTCCATCTCCTGCATCCAGCCGATCACCGGAATGCGATAGGGCTGGTTCTGCCACAGCGTGGCGTCGACCTCCTCGCCGAGCACCGCCTGCGGATTGCTGTCGATGCGCGAGCGGCGTTCCTCCAGGATCACGTCGCGCTCGGTGGCGATGACATTGTCGTTGAGGATGAGGTTGCGCATGCGATCAGCCTCGAAATCCATCATCTGCTCGAGCGCCTGCGGCACCACCGTCTCGTAAAACGCGGTGTAGTCATAGGAGGTGAAAGCGTTGTTCGAACCCCCGATCGCGGAGACGGCGCGGTCGAACGCGCCGGCCGCGTGATTGGTCGTCGCCTTGAACATCAGATGCTCGAAGAAATGGGCGATGCCGGACTTGCCGGGCGGCTCATCCGCGCTGCCGATCTTGTACCACACCATATGGGTGACGATCGGCGCCCGGTGATCGGGAATGACGACAACCTCCATGCCGTTGTCTAGCAGGAAATTCGTCACCTTGCCGTCGTCCGGCTTGTTGTCGGCCAGCACCGGGCCGGTCATCACGAGAGCCAGCGCCAAGAGCGTTCCGCGCAGCCATTCAGCGTGAGATGTCATCAATGGCTCCGGTTGTCATGGGCGGGACGATAGGCGGGGATGGCGATACAGGCAAAGTGATTTGTTCGTCATTTTCGCGCGCAAAGGAGGCCGAACTCAGGCGGCTTCGATGAAGCGGATAACCGTCTCGCCATAGCTGCGCTCATCGACAACCGAAAAGCCCGGCCCTGCCTCGAACGGCGCCGCTGCCGCCTCCTCGACGACGCAGAGCGCGCCGGGGGCGAGCCAGCCGCCGGCCTTGGCCGAGCGCAAGGCACGCTCGCCCAGGCCCTTGCCATAGGGCGGATCGGCGAACACCAGGCCGAACGCGGCCATCGTGCCCGCGTCGCCCAGAGCCGTAGCGTCGCGACGGAATATCTTGGTACGCCCGGTGAGGCCGAAGGCCTCGACATTGGTGCGGATCAGGCCGCGCCCTTCCGCCGATTCTTCGATGAAGACGCCATAAGATGCGCCGCGTGACAGCGCCTCGAGTCCGAGCGCGCCGGTGCCGGCGAACAGGTCGAGCACGCGCGCGCCGACCAGCCTAACGGGAAAGCGATGCGCCAGCACGTTGAAGACAGCCTCGCGGGTGCGGTCGGTGGTCGGGCGGATGGCGCTTGAGCGGGGCGTCGCCAGCGGACGCCCGCGAAACTCACCGCCGACGATCCGCATTGCCTCCCCTTGATCCCTTGGGGCCGCTGCGCGGCCGGTCGCCGCCTTTGCCGCTATCACTGCTGCCGGAATATGGGCGTTCGCCATGCGGCTTGCCGAACGGCTTTGCCCCTCCGGGTTTGGCCGGCTTGCCGTAAGACGGCTTGAACGAGGCCTTGCGTTCCTTGGCTTCGGCCGCCTTGGCGGCGTCGGCGTCCGCCCTGCCCTTGCCGATCGGCCGCGCGCCCGGCGCCATCCAGACATTGGCCTTGCGCTGGCCCGGCGGCTCGATCGGACGCTGCTCGCGTTCGGACTTTTTCCCGCCGCCCGGTTTTCCGCCAAATCCGCCCGGCCCGCTACGTTCAGATTTGGGGCCGCGATCGCCAAAGCCGCCGCGTTCAGGCCCGCTGCGTTCAGATTTTGGGCCACGCTCACCAAAGCTCTTTTCCGGCCCAAAGCTTCTGCCGGGACTTGTCGACAGCTTGCCCAGCGCCTCGTCGCGGCTGCCTTCGCGCCGTTTGCGGTTCTTGATCAATCCGCCTTCGCCGATCGGGCGGCGTTCGCCGTCGCGGGTGAATTTCGGCCGCTCAGGTTCCTCTTCTCGCACCGCTTCGCGCCGCACCGGCCTGTTGGAAAACGGCTTGGTGATGTCGGCGTCGAAATTGGCGCCGGACTCCTCGACCAGGCGTTCGCCGAGCTGGTCGCGCAGCACCCGGCCCTTGATCTCCAGCACATGGCCCTCCGGCAGGTCGTCGAGCTGGAACGGTCCGTAGGAAATGCGGATCAGTCGCGTCACGTCGAGGCCAAGCGAGCCCAGTATGTTCCTGACTTCGCGGTTCTTGCCTTCGCGCAGGCCGAGCGTCAGCCAGGCGTTGGTGCCTTGCTCGCGGTCGAGCGTCGCCTCGATGGCGCCATAAAAGACGCCGTCAACGGCAATGCCTTCGCGCAAGCCGGCGAGCGCACTTTCCTCGACCTTGCCGTGGACGCGCACGCGGTAGCGCCTGAGCCAGCCGGTCGCCGGCAGTTCGAGCACGCGCGCCAGTCCGCCATCATTGGTGAGCAGCAGCAGGCCTTCGGTGTTGATGTCGAGCCGGCCGATAGTCATCAGCCGCGGCAGCTCGGCCGGCAGCACGTCGAAGACGGTCTTGCGGCCCTCGGGATCACGGTTGGTGGTGACGACGCCGGCCGGCTTGTGGAACAGGAACAGCCGGGTGCGCTCGATCGGCGGGATCTCCATGCCGTCGAGATGGATGATGTCGCCAGGCATAACATTGAAGGCGGGCGAGGACAGCACCCTTCCATTGACCTTGACGCGGCCGGCCGCGATCAGCTCCTCGGCATCGCGGCGCGAGGCAAGGCCGGCGCGGGCCAGCCGCTTGGCAATGCGCTCACCAGCCTCTTCCGTCGCTTCGGCGGGACGCGGGCGAGGCTTGAAGCCGCCGGCCGATGCCCCTTGGTGCCGATCACCGGCAAAATCGCGCTTGGGGCGATCACTGAAGTCTCCCTTGGGACGGTCGAAGCGCCTTTCGCCGCGCTCGCCTGCGGCAGCTGCCGGCCGGTCACCGCGTGGCGCATAGGGTTTGCGCGGCCCCTCGCGCTTTTCATAGGGCTTGCCTTCAGGGCGCGGCCCCTTGCCGAACGGCCGGTCGCCACTTTTGAAGTTGCGCTTCGGCCGCTCGCCGTCAGCCGCCATCGGGCGGTCGCCGCGCGGGGCGTATGGCTTGCGCGGCCCCTCACGCTTTTTATAGGGCTTGCCTTCAGGGCGCGGCCCCTTGCTGATCGGCCGGTCGCCGCTTTTGAAGTCACGCTTAGGCCGCTCGCCGTCAGCCGCCATCGGTCGATCGTCGCGCGGCGCGTACGGCTTTTTCGCGCCGAAGGACGGCTTACCGCCCTTGCCGGCAGCGGTATCACGACCACGCGGGCCCGACGGTTTCGGGCCGTTCTTGCGGGGACCCTTTTGGCGCGGGAATTTCTTGTCTTTGTCGTCCATGTGGCTTTTGCTCGTTTGCACTACAGCGCCGCGCGTCCGTACGGACGCGCAAAGGACGCTGTAGGACTTTGATTTGGCGCATGATCCCTTCCGAAACCGATTCCGGTTTTCGGGGTCATGCGCTAGATAACAGGATCACGCCGGAGTAGCGAGGAGATAATAGGAATGGAAACCGCTTGAAGCGGCCGGATTTCATGGCGCTGGCGCTGAAGGAGGCCGAAGCCGCCGCCTTACGCGGCGAAGTGCCGGTCGGCGCGGTCATCGCCAGCGGCGATATGGTCGTTGCCAGTGCCGGCAACCGCACCCGCGAGCTTTCCGACCCCACCGCCCATGCCGAGATGCTGGCGATCCGCGAGGCCTGCCGCAAGCTGTCGAGCGAGCGGCTCACCGGCCACGATCTCTATGTGACGCTGGAGCCCTGCGCCATGTGCGCCGGCGCCATTTCCTTCGCCAGGTTGCGCCGGCTTTATTTCGGCGCCGCCGACGAGAAGGGCGGCGCTGTGGTCAACGGCGTGCGCTTCTTCGCCTCACCGACCTGCCACCATGTGCCAGAAATCTATCCAGGCATGGCCGAAAACGACGCGGCGCTGCTCCTGAAGGATTTTTTCAGAGAGCGACGCGAACCGTAGCGTCGCCGGATTTCCCTGGGGCCGGCAGCTTACCACGGCAGCCAGTCGAACATGCCGCCGCTCTTGTTCTTGGCGGCCGCTTCCTTCTTGAGGCGGCGTGCTTTCTTGTATTCGTCCTCGCCGAGGTCGTCCACCGGCGCGGTGGCGGCAGCGGCGCGGTATTGCACCGGCGGCTCGCTCAGATATCTGCGGGTGTTCGGATCACCCTGCTTGGCTTCGGCGAGGCGGCGCTTGACCTCGGCGGCGCGGCCCTTGTCCGAATCCGCGGGCGTCCAGGCCGGCGGATGACTGGAAGCCGACTGCGCCATCGCAGTCTTGACCGCCGACGGATCCGTCTGGACGTCATCGACGATCTGCGCCTGGTAGTCCGGATCGTCCTGATGGAGCGTCGCCTCGGCGCGCAGGCGAGCGCGGCGTTGCTCGGGCGATTCCGGCCAATCGGCGCTTGCCGTCGCGATGCTGTCCTGCGGCGGCGGCAGTTCCTTCTGACCCGGCGCCGGCTTCACCAGTTCGGGGCGCGGCTTGTAGTCGATCTTTTCCTTGTTCTTCGGCATGACTGTGAAAGCGCTGGTGAGATCGCCGGCAAGCTGGGCGGAGGCGGTCTTGTCGGTCCCGTAGGTCGGCGAGCCCATGCAGCCGGACAGGGCCAAGCCGGATACGACAAGCGGCGCCAGCAGCGCAACGCGCGCGCAAGTTCTTTCGGTCATGGCAAAAAGTCCCACTCTAGCAGCCTCTCGATCGCCACCGGCCAAAGGCTCGGTCCCCCATCGCCTATGCTTCCGACGGAAATCCGGCGACAATTTGTCGGCCGGAGTTTCGCGTGTTTACCTCAACCGCTCGTTAAGGGCAACGAGCGGGGGCTGATCAGCCGCCCGCCGTGGCATTTGTGCACCGCCTTATATACGACCAAGCGCCTTCAATTCATGCAGGACCGCCGCGTCCCGCGCCGAAACGTCGGGGAATTCCTCGTTCTGCCCGACATCGGCCGTGTAGCGCCATGAGCGCGCGCATTTGACTAGGCCCCGGTCCTCGGCCTTCTCGACCACCACGGCGACGCCCTTGACGTCGTCCAGCGTGAAGGCACCAGAAGGCGCGTCGCCATGCGCAATGACCAGATCGCTGGTGATCGCCATTTCGGCCATGTCGACATCTGATATCGCCGCTTCGAGCGCCGCATCGTCGAGCATGACGACCGGCACCGCTTCCAGCGACGAGCCGATGACCTTCTGGGCACGTGCGATCTCCAGCGCGCCGGTGACGACACGGCGGACCTGCCGCACCTTGCGCCATTTTTCCGCCAGCGCCTCGTTCTTCCAGTCGGACGGGATTGGCGGGAACTGGTCGAGATGCACCGAGACGGCGTCCGGATGGCGGTCGAGCCAAGCCTCCTCCATAGTGAAGGGCAGCATCGGTGCCAGCCATTTCACCAGGCAGTCGAACAGATGGCGTACCACCTGCACGGACGCCTTGCGCTTTACGCTGGACGGCGCCTCGCAGTAGAGCGCGTCCTTGCGGATGTCGAAATAGAAGGCCGACAGCTCGACCACCATGAAGTCGAGCAGCGTGCGGGTGATGCGCTTGAACTCGAAGGCGTCGTAGCCCGCGCGCACGACTTCATCGAGTTCGGAAAGCCGGTGCAGCATCAGCCGCTCCAGCTCCGGCATCTTGTCCAGCGGCACGTCCTCGCCATCGTCATGGGCAAGCGTGCCCAGCATCCAGCGGATGGTGTTGCGCAGCTTGCGGTAGGCGTCGACATTGGTCTGCAAGACGTTCTTGCCGAGCCGCTGATCCTCCCAGTAGTCGGTCGTCACCACCCATAGCCGCAGGATATCGGCGCCCGACTGTTTGATGACGTCCTGCGGCACCACGGTGTTACCGAGCGACTTCGACATCTTGCGCCCCTCCTCGTCCATGGTGAAACCATGGGTGACGACGGTGTCGTAAGGCGCCCTGCCCCTGGTGCCGCAGCTTTCAAGCAGCGAGGAGTGGAACCAGCCGCGATGCTGGTCGGAGCCTTCGAGATAGACGTCGGCCGGCCATTTCAGGTCAGGTCGATCCTCCAGGGTGAAGACATGGGTCGAGCCGGAATCGAACCAGACGTCGAGGATGTCCATCACCTGCTGCCATTTCGAGGCATCGTGGTTGCCGAGGAAACGCTCCTTGGCGCCGGCCGCAAACCAGGCGTCGGCGCCTTCCTTCTCGAAGGCGTCCATGATGCGCTGGTTGACGGCCTCGTCGCGCAGGACATTGCCGTCGGCATCGGCGAAGACGGCGATCGGCACGCCCCAGGCGCGCTGGCGCGACAGCACCCAGTCGGGGCGCTCCTCGATCATGGCGCGGATGCGGTTCTGGCCGGCGGCCGGCACGAAGCGGGTGTCGTCGATGGCCTTCAAGGCACGGCTGCGCAGCGTCGTGCCGTCGCCGAGCTCCTTGTCCATGTAGACGAACCATTGAGGCGTGTTGCGGAAGATGATCGGCTTCTTCGACCGCCACGAATGGGGATAGGAATGCTTCAGCCGGCCGCGCGCGAACAGCGCGTTGCGCTTGATCAGCTCGTCGATGACCGCCTGATTGGCATTGCCCTTCTTGCCGTTGTCGTCGATCACGCGCGCGGCACCGCCCTCGCGGTCCGGGCCGAAGCCCGGCGCATCCTTGGTGAAGAAGCCGGCGTCGTCGACAGGGAACGGGATCGCCGTGTCGATGCCGCGTTGGCGCAGTTCCGATGCAGCATCCGTCCAGGCATCGAAGTCCTCGCGGCCGTGACTGGGCGAGGTGTGAACGAAGCCGGTGCCGGCATCGTCGGTGACGTGGTCGCCGGCGAGCATTGGGACGGGGAAGTCGTAGCCGCCATTCAAATCTTTGAAGGGATGAGAAAGTGTAAGGCTTCCAAGCTCTTCGGCCGAAATGCTACGGAAGCGATTCATCGTCACTTTGGCTTTGGCCGCAGCCTCGTCCGCCAACGCGTCGGCAAAGATCAGCTTTTCGCCAGGCTGCGGGCCGAAAGCATTCTCGGCCGCAGTGACCTTGTAGAGGCCATAGTTGATGCGTGGCGAATAGTTTACGGCGCGGTTGCCGGGTATGGTCCACGGCGTGGTCGTCCAGATGACGACATGGGCCTCCAGCAAGTCCAGTGACGTCTGCGTCAGCTTTGGATCCAAGGCAGGCTGCCCATCTTCGACGTTGGTGACCTGACGAGCGAGGCTGACGACCGGAAACTTCGCCCAGATCGTGTCGCTCTCATAGTCCTGGTATTCGACCTCAGCCTCGGCCAGTGCGGTGCGCTCGACAACGCTCCACATCACCGGCTTGGAGCCGCGATAGAGCTGGCCCGACATGGCGAATTTCAACAGTTCGCCGGCGATGCGCGCCTCGGCATGGAACGCCATCGTCGTATAGGGATTGTCGAAGTCGCCGACGACACCGAGCCTCTGGAACTCGCCGCCCTGCACCTTGATCCAGTGCGCGGCGAACTCGCGGCATTCCTTGCGGAACTCGTTGACCGGGACCTCGTCCTTGTTCTTGCCCTTGGCGCGGTATTGCTCCTCGATTTTCCATTCGATCGGCAGGCCGTGGCAATCCCAGCCGGGCACATAGTTCGAGTCGTAGCCGCGCATCTGGAACGAGCGGGTGATGACGTCCTTGAGGATCTTGTTCAGCGCATGGCCGATATGGATGTTGCCGTTGGCGTAGGGCGGGCCGTCATGTAGCACGTATTTTTCGCGGCCGGCGGCGTTTTCGCGCAGCTTGCGGTAAAGGTCCATGTCCTGCCAGCGCTTGACCAGCAGCGGTTCCTTCTCGGGCAAGCCGGCGCGCATCGGGAAATCCGTCTGCGGCAGATAAAGCGTTTTGGAATAGTCGATCGTTTCAACAGTGTCGGTCATTGGGGTATCGGTCATTGGTCTGCCATATGCATTGCCCGGCAAAAGAGCCCGGGCGTTGAACTATCATGATCTGGAAAAAGCGCGAGAGGCCTAGCGCAAAATTCCCGGCGGCTCCGGCGGCGCTCAAGCCGTCCGGAACACCGGGCTCGTAATTCGTATCGCAATCGCGAGAGGGCGTGAAACGCTCGTCATGGCTGGGCTTTTAGCCGAGACAGGCGATATTGAAAAGCCCGAACTCTCGGTGCCTTTATTGCAGCTAATGACGTCATAACGCATCCGGCCGATAGGCGATTGCCGGGCTAAGCACTCACATCGAGAAATCGAAGCGATAGGTCGTCGATACGCCGATCATGAACTGATCTCTGGAGCCGCGCTCCTTGACCAGGCTGGAATCGGCCGCCGGGCCCATCAGGCGTGAATATTCGCCGAACAGGCTGGCCGTCATCGGCTCGGTCACTTTCCAGGTCACCGCGCCGCCGAGGCCCGCCGACTTCACGCCGCCGCCCGGACGGTATCGGCTGAGGCCCGAAGCCACGGCTTCCTCGGCGTTGACGCCGTAATAGGCGTCGAAATAGTCTGACGAGGCAAACGAGACGCGCGGCCCGCCCGAAATTCTGACGTCGGGCGTCACATCATAGAATGCGTCGGCGGCGATGTCGGCGACAAAGCCGCTATGGGCGCGAATGCCGCGCCGCAATTCGGCGCGGGCGCGCAACCAGTCAAAAGGATAAAATTCGAAGAAGCCGCCGGCTTCGCCACCCCAGCGCACCGGGTCGAGGCCTTTCAGCTCGTCGGCGTCGTCGCCATCGCGCGAAAACAGCAATTTTCCGGTCAGGCCGGCGCGGAGGCCGCCGTCGTCGATCAACGCCAGCGAAATGTTGTCGTTGCGCGAGGTGAAGCGGGCCGCAGGACCGGCCTTGCCGAGCGAGATGATCGGCTGGGCGCTGAGCAGGTACTTCTTGCCGCCCTCAAAGTTCGGCGCGACCATGCCGGTGGCGCCGACCGTCAGATACCAGTCGCCGGACAGCCAGCCCAAAGCGCCCTCGCCGGCTTCGGCGGCAGCGGGCGCGCACAGCACGAAGCTGGCCAAGACCACCTGAAACACCCTGACAGAACGCATCGTCACTCCATACGCACGAAACGCCGGCGGGAACAACCGGCCTGGCCAAGAGCCATGGCGCCGGTTCAGTAAACTTTGATTTAAATTCGAAACGCTGCCTCGCTTTTTTGGCGTGCGTCCGGTGCAAGCTGCTCGCTGGACGGGCAAGGCCTTCGGCGCTACCCTCCAAATCGGCAAGATGCCAGGCGACCTCGATGGAGATGGCGGCGATGACCCTGCAAGGCGATGCTTTAAAAGATGCGATTGGTCAGACGCGGGCGAAATGGGGATGGTTCGTCGGGCTCGGCGTGCTGCTGCTGATCCTCGGCGGCATCGCATTCGGCAATCTGTTCATCGCCACGGTCGCCTCGGTCTATGTCGTCGGCTGGCTGATGCTGATGGCCGGAATCATCGAGATCATGCATGCCTTCGGTGTGAAGACATGGAGCCGGTTCTTCTACTGGCTGCTCAGCGGCCTTCTCTATGCCGTCGCCGGGTTCTTCGCCTTCTACAATCCGCTGCTGGCGTCGGCGGTGCTGACCTTCCTGCTGGCGGTCGCCCTTCTCGCCTCTGGCGTGCTCAGGGCCTGGGTCGGGTACAAGCACAGACCGGAAAAAGGCTGGGGCTGGCTGGTGGCGGCCGGCGTCATCAGCGCGCTGGCGGGCCTGGTCATCGCTATGGGCTGGCCAGTCAACAGCGTATGGGTGCTGGGGCTGTTTCTCGCCGTCGACCTGATCTTCCAGGGCTGGGCCTTCATTGCGGTCGGCCTGGCGCTAAAAAAATAAGCTCAAAAAGCAATGGCCGCGTCGAGATCGGAAAGCGGGCGGACGCCGGCAAGCAGCGCCCTCGCCTCGACCTCGTCGCGCTTCATCTGCGCGACCAGCGCGTCGAGCCCGTCGAACTTCACCTCGGCGCGCAGGAAACCAAAGAAGATCACAGCGCATATCTCGCCGTAGAGATCGCCGGAGAAGTCGAAGACGAAGGTTTCCAGAAGCGGCGCGCCGTTGTCATCGACGGTCGGGCGGCGGCCGAAGCTGGAAACACCATCGTGAAGCGTGCCGTCTGCGCGACGGAAGCGGACGGCATAAATCCCTTCCTTCAGAGTGGCTTCCGGCGAAAGCCTCATATTGGCGGTTGGAAATCCGAGCGTCCGGCCAAGCTGCTGGCCGCCGATCACCTCGCTCTCAACCGTGAAGCGGTAGCCGAGCAGGCCGGCGGCCTCGGCCACCGCGCCTTCGCGCAGCAGCGCGCGGATCCGGCTCGACGACACCACCTCGGCGCCCTCGTCGCGAAACGCGTCAACCAGGGTGACGCCGAAGCCGTGGCGTTCGCCGGCCGCCATCAGATAGGCCGGGCCGCCTTGCCTGTCCTTGCCGAAGTGGAAGTCGAAGCCGGTCACTGCGTGACTGATGCCGAGATTCCTGTCCAGCACGTCGGTCACGAACACTTCCGCCGACAATGCGGCGAAGTCGCGCGTGAACGGCTGTTCGACGAGTGCGGCAAAGCCTAGATACGACAACAGCCGTGCTTTCATCGGCGGCGGCGTCAGCACGAACAGCGGTATCTCAGGCCGGAACACCTTTCTCGGATGCGGCTCGAAGGTCAGCACCAGAGCCGGCACGCCGCGCCGGCGGGCCTCGGCAAGCGCGCGCTCGAGCACCGCCTGGTGGCCGCGGTGCACACCGTCGAAATTGCCGATCGCCACCACGCCACCCCGCAAATGGGCCGGCAGCGGCGAGATTGCAGAAACGCGTTCGAAGGCTTCCGTCATCGAGCGACCCTACTGCAGTCTCGGAATGACCGCGACCGGCCGGTAGCCGTGCCTTTCCAGAAAGGCGATTAGCCTGGCCGGATCCGGTTGTAGCGGATCGCCGTAGTCGCGGGCATGGATGCCGCCCGACACGTAGAGCACGTCGAAGCCGTTGTCGGCAGCACCCTTGATGTCGGTCATCATGCCGTCGCCGATGGCCAGCACGTCCGAGCGCTCGACCGGGTGGCCGAGCAGATCGGCGATCTCCTTCATCGCTACGTCATAGACCGGGGCATAAGGTTTTCCGGCGATCAGCGTCCGCCCGCCGAGCTGGGCATAGTCGCGGGCCAAGGCCCCGGCGCACCAGATCATCCGCTCGCCGCGCTCTACCACGATGTCGGGATTGGCGCAGATGAAGGGCAGGTTCCTGGCGCGTAGCCGCCGCAGAAGATCTGCGTAGTCCTCCGGCTTCTCGACCTCGTCCTCGAACAGCCCGGTGCAGACCACGCCGGATGCCTCGAACTCCTCGACCAGCTCGACATCAAGCCCGTCATAGAGCGTGAAGTCGCGGTCGGCGCCGATATGAAAGATCTTTCGCGGGCCCTCGATGATCAGGTCGCGGGTCACATCGCCGGAGGTGACGACGCGGTCGTAGGCCGCCGAGGGAACGCCGATCGCATTCATTTGCGCCACCACATCGGCGCTGCGGCGTGGCGAATTGGTGATCAGCACCACAGGTATCTTGGCTTCGCGTGCGGTGGCCAGCGCCAGAGCGGCGGCCGGAAAATGTCGTTCGCCATTGTGGACCACACCCCACACGTCGCAAAGAATGGCAGAATAGGCTGCCGACAAATCCGCGAGCGAGCCGATGATATCGGGCGAATCCGCCATATCGTTTCCCAAGTCATGATGGTTGCGAGCGCCGCCGCCGACGATCCGCAGCGACTGGACCGCATTAACCGAAGCTCTTCACCCTGTCACCAGCTTTCGCCGAGTTTCAGCATCGCCGCCCAGCAATGAAGGCATAATCCCAAAGCACAAAAATTTTCGTTTCCAGAGCTTTAGCCGATTCCGGACACTCCGCGGCGGGCCCGATCGCGGGCGGCATTGGCCCCAGCGGCGGCGTGGTTAACGAGCTTTGAAAAAGTGTGTCGATCTTGGACATATTTCAGCAATCTGAAATTTAAGGATTGGTGGCATCTGTTCGCCGACAAAGGGGTTCTGGCGGCGTGCTGACGGCAATGATCCGAAAATTCGGTAGGGACCGGCGTGGCACTTATACGCTGATGACGGTCATCACCATGGTGCCGCTCATGGGCGGCTTGGCGCTCAGCGTCGACTACTCGGAACTGCTCCGCCAGAAGAACGCTACGTTGAATGCCCTGGACGGCGCCGGCCTCGCTACCGCTCATAAGATCGTCGCCGGCGCAAGCGACGACGACGCCAAGGCCTATGCCAAGACTTTCTTCGAAGCCAATCTCGGCCCTGTCGATCCGGCCAATACGGTGCTTACCGTCACCCTGCCCAACAGCAATGCGGGTGGCGGCACGTTGAAGCTCTGCAGCGCCCTGACGTATCGCCCCTATTTTCTGCCGGCCGCCGCTATGCTGATGGGCGGCGGGACGACCAGCGATACAACCTTCACGGCGTGCTCGGAAATCCGCCTCAAGAACACGCTGGAAGTAGCCCTTGTGCTCGATAATTCCGGCTCGATGAATAATCTGGGTTCCGGCACCGGCGCGAAGCGAATAGACCTGCTGAAGACTGCCGCCAAGCAGCTTGTCGATACGCTGGCACTGCAGGCACAGCAGATGAAGCAGGTCACTAAACCGGTGCAGTTCTCCCTGGTGCCGTTCGCTGCTTCGGTCAATGTCGGTCCCACCCATGACCAGGATAGCTGGATGGACCAGGACGGCATCTCCCCGATCCAGCACGAGGATTTCGACTGGACGAAGATGACCCCCGCCAACGATCCGGACAAATACGCTGAGAAGCTCAACGGCGTCTGGTACAAGCGCGGCGCCGGCTGGGGCGACAGCGAGGATCAACCACTGACCCGCTTCAGCCTTTACGCCGACATCACGGTCGAGTCCGGCCGCGAAGAAGTGCCTAACACGAAACAGTATATCTGCGACACTTATAACAAAAAAGGCAACTGCAGCAGCGGCCACTGGACCACTCCGGAATATATCTACACCACTAGTCGCTATGCGAGCTGGCAGGGTTGCGTCGAGGCGAGGCCGCACCCGTATAATAACGACGATACGACGCCGAACACCGCCACGCCTGCCACGCTGTTCGTGCCGATGTTTGCGCCGGACGAGGCTGGCACCCTCTGGCTCGATTTCAACCGCGACGGCGCTAACGACGTGACCTATCTGTCCTATGGTTACGGCAACAACTGGTGGGCCGACTGGCCCAATTACACCGGCAGCCCAACCGCTTCACAGCGGCAGTCGGACATGCGCAAGTATTTCCTGGTCAAGCCTTACGGCTCGCAGTCGGCTGCCTCGGGCGACGGCCCGAATGCGTCCTGCACGACCAACCCGATCACGACGCTCAAAGACGTGAGCCAGCTTGCCCAGAAAGACGAGATCAAGAACGCCATCGACGCCATGGCGCCGAACGGCAATACCAACGTTCCGGAAGGCCTTGCCTGGGGCTGGCGGACGGTGTCGAGCAACGAACCTTTCACCGAGGGCCGGCCGAACACCGAAAGGGGCAACGACAAAGTGGTGATCGTGCTGACTGACGGCGCCAATACCTACAGCGCCGTCAGCGACAGCGGCTATGCCAACAACAGGTCGACCTATGCCGCTTACGGCTACACCGGCCTGACATATCCGGGCTCTGGAAGCGTGACGCGCCTGTTCATGAACACGAGCACGGACATCGGCAAGACCACCTATACGGGCGCCAATTACACCGCCGCTCTGGACGAGCAGATGCAGACCCTTTGCGCCAACGCGAAGAGTTCGAACATTCTCGTCATGACCGTCGCGCTCGACCTGTCGACCACCGATGCCGGCGATAAGAAAGCGCTCGATGCGCTGAAGGCATGCTCGTCGGACTCGCGCTTCCGCATGGATCCCACCGATCCGACCAAACCGGCCAAGCTGTTCTGGAACGCGATCGGGGCGACGTTGTCGGACAATTTCAAGCAAATCGCCAACGAATTGTCGAACCTGCGCATCGTCGGCTGACATGTAAGCGGCGATGCGACGGGCTGGCGCAATGGCTTGCGCTGTCATGCTCTTGCGCGTGCGGACTAGCGAGGGCACTTGGAGCGTTCGCCTGACCGTGCACATCGGATGGAGATCATCGGGAGGCGCGGAGTCGCCATCCGGAGATGCACCTGTGCCCGAAGCCGCCAATCATCTCGCCTTCGCGCTGGTCTGCCTCGGCATGGTGCTGACGCCTGGCCCGAATATGATCTATCTGATCTCGCGATCGCTGTCTCAGGGGCCGAAAGCCGGCCTGATCTCGCTCGGTGGCGTGGCGCTCGGCTTTGTCTTCTACGTGTTGTCGGCGGCATTCGGCATCACCGCGCTGCTGCTTGCCGTGCCTTACGCCTATGATGCGCTGCGCTTTGCCGGCGCCCTCTACCTTTTGTGGCTTGCCTGGCAAGCAGTGAGGCCAGGCGGACGCTCGCCGTTCCAGGTCCGGGAACTGCCGAAGGACAGGCCGCGCAAATTGTTCGCCATGGGCCTGATGACCAATCTGCTCAACCCGAAGGTCGCGGTGCTTTATCTTTCGCTGCTGCCGCAGTTCATCAGCCCCGGCAAGGGCCACGTGCTTTCGCAGCTTCTGGTGCTCGGCACCACGCAGATTGGGATCAGCCTCACCGTCAACGCGATCATCGCGGTTACGGCCGGCTCGATCGCCATCTTCCTCGCCGGCCGACCGCTATGGCTGGTGATCCAGCGTTGGATGATGGGCACGGTGCTGACCGCACTGGCCCTGAAGATGGCAACCGACGCGCAGCGTTAACTAAGAGCATCGGACCCAAAAGTGGGTACCGGTTTTGGGAGAATCCGATGCTCAAACGAAAAGATAGAGCGGCGGCACTGCCGCCGTAGCCTACATCGGCCGCCGGTCCTGCTGCGCCCGCTCCGGTTCGACCACCCTGCGATAGAGGTGCCACGTCGCATGGCCCAGCACGGGCATGACGACGGCGAGCCCGGCAAACAGCGGGATCGAGCCGATGACCAGCAACACGGCCACCATCAGGCCCCACAGCGCCATCTGCAGCGGATTTGTCATCACCGCCCGTGACGATGTCTCGATTGCCGAGACCGCGCCGACATCGCGGTCGAGCAGCAGCGGGAAAGCGACGACGGTCGTCGCCAGCACGATCGCGGCGAAGACGAAGCCAGCCGCATTGCCGAGTAGGATCAGCGTCCAGCCTTTGGGCGTTGTCAGCACCTCGCGCAAAAAGCCGCCGATCGAGGCGGGCGGCTGATTGCCGAACAGGCCGGTGTAGATCGATTGCGCGGTGTACAGCCAGAGCAGGAACAGTGCGACCAGCATGACGCCGATGACTGCGATCGCCGGCAGCGCCGGCGAGTGGCGCACGTCGAGCGCGTGCCACCAAGACGTGTCCATGCCGAGTTCGCGGCGGCGGCTGATCTCGTAGAGGCCGATCGCGGCGAACGGTCCAAGCAGGGCGAAGCCGGACATCAGGGGATAGAGGAGCTGGATGGCGTTGGAGCCGGATGTCGTCCACTGCGCCAGGATCAATCCGACCACCGGATAGATCAGGCACATGAACACGTAATGCGATGGCTTTGCCCAGAAATCCTCGACGCCGAGCCGTAGCACATCCATCAGGTCTGCCGTGGTGATGCGGCGCACCGTGGGCTGCACGTGCATTCCACGCGCGTCCGACATGACATGAAAGCTGGCCATACCATTCTCCCGTGTGTCGGGGCGGCCACCGCCAGGATGGCCGCCCGTAGCTGCCATTTCAAAAGCGATGGCATAATAGCCGAATTCGATGTGATTGTCGCGAATCGGGTGGTGTCGGAGCAAGCGCCGCGCGGCACAGGGCGCGTCCGTGCCGCGCGGCTGGCGTGTGCTAGTCTAGGCACCAAATCGTTCAATTACCTCGGTCAGCCGAATGTGGCCAAGGCAGGCACCCGAACCCGCCGGCTTTTCGCCATCCTCGATGGCCTGCGCATACCGCACGTCCGGATCGCTTTCGATCCGGCGGCGCAACGCCGCCAGCTTGGGGTAGGAGGCGCCGTCGACCGCCTTGTGGAACTCCGCCCAGCGTGCCACGCCAATCAGCGTGGTATCCGCCAGCGTCAGGCGATCGCCGACCAGAAAGTCCGTGTCGACGATCATCGCCTCAAGCCGGTCATGGCGTTCGGCAACGGCCTTGCGGCCAAAGTCGCGCAAGGTCGCCAGCAGGACCGGCTCGGCCGATTCCATTTCATATGCAACCCAGAGCGGAGTGAAAGCGGCGGTGAAACCGGTGTTCACGAAAGCCATCAGCTGATGCATCCGGTCGGCTTCCGGCGAGCGAGGATCGAAGCTGATGCGACGTTGCGTGTCGCGGGCTTCGAGCCAAGCGGCAATCGCCATGGTCTCGGTGAGCACTCTGCCTTGGTCCGTGATCAACACCGGCGTTTCCTGACGGCCGTTGATGCTGGCATAGGCGTCGTTCTTCATTTCGGTGAGCATGTCGACGCGACACAGGCGGTAAGGCTGTCCGAGGCGTTCAAAAGCAGCGACAAGCCCCATCGAACTTCCCGCCGGGACGCCGTAAAGGAGGATAGGTTCCATTTCTTTGTCTCTTCCATGTTAGGGATCACGCTGCGCAGCGAAGCTTGACCCTAAACGCTGGTCGTCCCATGTAAATTACGCACTATTCTGTAACCAGGGACCCGCCATGAAAGATGTCGTCTCACGCTGCCCGATCGAAGAGACCATGCGCGTGCTCAGCGGTCGCTGGCCCACCTTGCTGCTCTACTATCTCAAGGACGGAACCAAGCGCTTCAGCGATCTGAGGCGTGACAACCCGACCGTGTCGCACCGCATTCTGGCGCTGGAACTGCGCAAGCTGGAAGAAGCCGGGATTGTGCGGCGAACTGCGCATGCCGGCTATCCGCTACGCGTCGACTATGACCTCACGGCGCCCGGCCTCAAGCTTGTGCCGCTCATCGACGCCCTGGGCGACTGGTGGGAAGATACCGAGGACGATCGGGCCGGCCAGATTTCATCGACGCCGGAAACCAGGCTCGTCAAGGCGGCCTGACCAGTGGTGAAAACCTGATGCCTGCTACCCGAGGCTGGACACCGCTTTGGGTGGGATTTGCCGTCCGGGCCCAATACCGCAATGCGCGGGTAGCGCCAGAAGCCGTTATTGCCGAGCAGATACTCTAACGTCGCGTTCTGGGCCGCAAGCGGACTTGCGGCTTCGAGGCTCGGAATGTCAGAAGCGGACATTTTGGTGCCCTGCGTGCATCGACGTGAACTGACCCCTCTCGGACCTTCCCTAAATGCAAGATGACGAGCAGGTATTCTGACCCCCAATCCCGACCCTTGACAGCCAAGTGCAATATGCGCCAGCTGCGTCTTCGGTCGTTGCAAGCCCTTTGACACAATATGAATCAGCATTGTTGGGCGGTAGCCTGAGGATTGAAGCCGATATGCGCTTCGCTGAAATGTCTAATGCGACTCCGTCATGATCTTCCGGCCCCGTCGAGCGACGCTGCCAAAGCCGGTGACGCCGAGGTGATGAGGGCAGGCTAGATCAGTGCAGCAGATCCGCCCGGCGACTTTTCTTTTTGCGGCACGAGCCCTGCGCGACATGGGCGACGGCTTCGTGGCAATTCTGTTGCCGGTCTATCTCTTGGCATTAGGCTTCGCGCCTCTGCAGGTCGGCATCATAGCAACCGCATCGCTGCTCGGTTCAGCGCTCATGACCATCGCCGCCGGACTCCTTGGTGCCCGACACGATCACCGCCAACTCCTGCTTGCCGCCGCCAGTCTGATGGTCGCCACAGGTGTGGCCCTTGCTGTGGTCCACGACTACGCGCTGCTTTTGGTGATCGCCTTCGCAGGCACCATCAACCCGTCGGCCGGCAGCGTCAGCGTATTCGTGCCTTTAGAGCATGCCGTGCTCACGCGCGAAGTCACTGATGCCGCCCGGACCAAAATGTTCGCGCGTTACAGCCTGGTGGGTGCGCTCGCAGGCGCGGTTGGCGCGCTTGCTTCGGCGACACCTGATCTTCTGGCTCCAGCCGGCTTCGACCAACTCACCGGCATCAAGGCGATGTTCGTGCTCTATGCATTTCTGGGCCTGCTCGGCGGCCTTCTCTACGCGCGGATCCCGCAGCGCCGTCCAGCGTCGGACTCCGGCACCGCGTCCGCGCTCGGCCCCTCGCGCAATATTGTGTTCAAGCTCGCGGCCCTTTTTAGCCTTGATGCCTTCGCCGGCGGCTTCGTCGTCCAGTCGCTGCTTGCCCTGTGGCTTTTCGAAACATTCGACCTGTCGCTCTCGGAAGCGGGCTTTTTCTTCTTCTGGTCCGGCGTACTTTCGGCGTTCTCATTCCCCGTTGCTGCTTGGCTGTCCCGGCACATCGGGCTCATCAACACGATGGTGTTCACTCACATTCCGTCCAGCATTGCTCTGATGTTGGCGGCGCTTGCGCCCACGCTGCCTCTGGCACTCGCCCTGCTGTTGATCCGCGCTGCGCTTTCGCAGATGGACGTCCCGACGCGATCGTCTTACGTCATGGCCGTCGTCACGGAGGCAGAGCGGGCGACGGCCGCGAGCTTCACATCTGTCCCGCGCAGCCTAGCCGCCGCAGCCAGTCCCGCCTTGGCGGGCGCTCTGTTCGCTGCCTCGTTCCGGGCATGGCCCCTCCTGATCTGCGGTGCCCTAAAGATCATTTATGACCTGCTGCTGCTGATGCAATTCCGGCACCTCAAGCCGCCAGAGGAACGGTGATACAGTGTTGTCGGTTGGGGGTGTGTTATACCAGGACGGCTCGACTGATCAGGCCGGGCCGCGGCCTTGTAAAAGCGGCACCAGCCATCGGGGCTGATTTCATCCGCGACAATCTCGCATGCATTCGGCTTCCGGAAATGGGTGCACCCGGCGAAGAACGGGTGTTGTCATGCATGAAAGCCCCGCCAGCTCGCACTATTGCCCTGCAGATACCGGATCAGCGAATTGTCCCCGTGATACATCCATGCACGAGCCCGATAAACGGAGCCCATATAGTCGGTCATCCGGCTTGCCTGCCGCGACGCGGGGGGCGTGAGGAAGTTCACCTCAAATTGCTCTTCGGAAACAGCACGCGATCGGGTTTTGCATTCATT